>URAP01000010.1 GCA_900545935.1 uncultured Eubacteriales bacterium | reverse complement strand
CGCTTTTTCTACCGCCGAAAATCGCCTCTGCCGTACGCTTGTACGGCGACGTGACAATTTTCGACGCTTCTGCATCTTTTTTATCTCTCCCCGATTCGGGTCGGCTGAAAAGCGCAGACCGAAAAAGCGGATAAAGGAATGATTCGGACTTTTGTTCGGCACGAGAGCTAAGAAAGCTGATGAAATCCTATCGGATTTCTCCAAGGAAATGATTATCCGCTTTTTCTACCGCCGAAAATCGCCTCTGCCGTACGCTTGTACGGCGACGAGTCGTGTTTCGACGATTCTGCATCTTTTTTATCTCTCCCCTTTGCGGGTCGGCTAAAATCGTCCGGACCGAAAAAGCGAAAACGGACTATGATAATTAATCTTTAGTATGTCCTATATGGCAGGTGAGGAGTCGGAATCCTGACGGATTCCTGCATAAGGTTAAGAGTTTTCGCTTTTTCTGCGCCCGATTTCGCACCGCGACGTACGATAGTACGCCTTGCGGCACGAAATCGAACACTCCAAACGATTTTATCTCTCCCCTTCTCGTGGAGGCTAAAAAAGCGCAGACCGAACAATTTTACCTATTCGCCGTGTCCGTTTTATTATGACATATGCCGTTATCGTGACATATGTCGGCGTATTGCGGCGTGCGGTCAAACGGTGAACAATATGTCTAATTCCGTCTGCCGACAGCGGGCGGCGAAGCTGCCCCTATGCGGTCGATTTTTGTCGATATACTTGACCGATCTTGTCTACAATATAATAATAAAAATTTATTTAGGAGAAATGAATACCGTCATGTCGGAAATCTTAAGCTGGGACGAATATTTTATGGGAGTTGCTATGCTGTCTGCGCAGCGCAGCAAGGATCCGTCGACGCGGGTCGGCTGCTGCATTGTATCGGACAAGCGTATAGTCGCGGTCGGATACAACGGCATGCCGCGCGGCTGCGATGATTCGGAGTTTCCGTGGGGCAGGGACGGCGCGCCGCTCGAATCGAAGTATCTGTATGTGGTCCACGCGGAGCTGAACGCCATTCTCAATGCGACGGCAGATCTGCGCGGCGCAACGCTCTACACCTCGCTGTTCCCGTGCAACGAGTGCTGCAAGGCGATAATTCAGAGCGGAATATCGAGGATAGTCTACATAAGCGACAAGCACTGCGAGAGCGATGCGGTCATTGCCGCAAAGAGAATGCTCGACAGTTCGGGAGTCGTATATTCCCGCTTCGAGAGTGATAAAAAGAGCATATCGGTCTCGCTCGACGTGTCGGATGTCTGATTGCGGCACGGCTTGCCGAAACGGAGGATAAGGAATGTTTATAGCCTTTGACGGAATGGACGGTGCCGGAAAGAGCACGCAGGTCGAGCGGCTCGAGGAATGGCTGCGCAGCGAGGGGCGGAGGGTCACGCGCCTCGATCTCGGCAGAACGCCGTATTTTTACGAGCTGCTGCAGAGGATAAATTCGCGTGAGCTGGCTGTTCCTGCCGAGATTCGTGAGATGATATACTATTTCGAGGGGCTGTACGCTAATATCAACTATATCCGCACCGCTTCAAGGGATGAGTTTGTTATTATCGACCGTTACTATCTCTCGTACTATGCCTACGGTCTCGAAAACGGCATGACCGAGGAGCAGATAGCGTTTTTTACGAAGAATCTCGTAGAGCCGAATCTGTATTTCTTTCTTGATGCCGATGTTGAGATGACCCGCGCGAGGATAAAGCGCTATCGTACCTACGATGCGCCGGAGCTCGGGTATAAATATAAGGCAGACGGAGTCTCTGCCGGTGATGCCGACCGGAGATTTCTTGAGTTTCAGAGCCGCATTCGCCGCAACTATCACTCGCATCTCCGACCCGGACACAGGGTCATAGATGCCGCGCGCCCGGCTGATGATGTCGAGCGGGTGGTACGGGCTGCGGTGAGAGAGCTCTTGTTATCGCTGTAATAATATTGTATCAATTGTTTCGGCTCGCATTTCTCGATAGATCAATATTAAATATCGGAAATTGCGGCTAATATTGTTCCTCCTGTTACTGCTTTGCAGTATAAAAGCCGGACAGCCGTAAAAATCATGCGGCTGTCCGGCATTATTTTAATATTGCTGTCCGGTATTATCTATTCTGATGAGAGAGATCCTCGACTGATCACTCGACTGATCACTTGATTTATTATAAATTGATCATAAATTGATCAAAAGAAGACGACCTCCACTCCGCCGAGCAGCGCTTTTATCTGCTCGCCCCGTCCGAGTCCCTCGGAGAATGCCGTCGCAGCTCCCGCAGCAGTGCCGAGTCGCAGCGCCGAGGCATAGTCTCTGTCGGCAAGATATCCGCTGACAAAGCCCGCGACCATAGAATCGCCCGCGCCTACCGTGTTGACCGCCCTGCCGTGCAGAGCGGGAGCGCGGAGCGCCGTGCCGTCCTCGGTCAGGAGAACCGAGCCGTCGCCACCCATCGAGACGAGAACATTTCTTGCTCCCTCCGCTTGAAGGCGTCGGGCATATTCGAGGCATTGCTCCGGCGTTTCGACGGCTGTGCCGAACAGCTCGCCGAGCTCGTCCGAATTCGGCTTTATAAGAAAAGGTGAGTACGCGAGGGCGCTGCGGAGCAGCTCGCCGCTCGCATCGAGCACGGTCTGAATGCCGCGACCGTCGAGTCTTGCGAGCAGACGCAGATATGTGTCGCCCGGCAGTGACGGCGGAACGCTGCCTGAGAGTACGAGCACATCGTCTGCACCGAGTGTATCGAGCCGCGCGAGCAGCTCGTCGAGTGCATCGTCGGTTATCTCGGGACCGGCGCCGTTTATATCGGTCTCGCAGACAGTCCCGCCGCGGTCCTGCGATGAGGCTGTATCGGCGCGGGGAGCGCCCGGACATATCGCGCCCGATTCGGGTGTGCCGCAGCGGGGTTTGCCTGATATCGGCGCGTCGGCACCTACGCAGATACTGCCGCTGCGCAGCTTGACATTTATTCTCGTCATACCGTGCGGCAGATGTACAAGGTCGGTATCTACACCGTTTTCCCTCAGCTGCCTCTCAAGCTCATTGCCGCTGAAGCCTGCGGCGAAGCCGAGCGCGACCGACTGCATTCCGAGCTCTCTCAGCACGAGCGAAACATTTATCCCCTTGCCCCCGCAGCTGCAGCTCTCGTGCAGACTGCGGTTGATAGAACCGGTCCGCAGCTCGGGCATATACATGGTGTAGTCAAGGCACGGATTGAAGGTCAGTGTGTATATCATAGTTTTTCTCCCTGCGGCGAGATATCCTTACTCGCCCATCGACTAAATCGTTATGCTGTCATCGGTGCGCGGCGTGCCGCGCCGTCGTCGGCAGATGCCTTTACTGCCGTAATGATATCACATCGGCTGGAGAAAGTCAAATTTTGCGGCAATAATCTACATTCTTTCCCGCATGCGGCAGAGCATTATTCGACAGCTTGCCGTTTTTGACAAAAAACGCTGAAATAAGCCGAAAAGCTATTGAAAATTATATGGAAATGTGATACAATAAATATCCCGCAGAAGTACCGATTTCTCTGCGCGTATGAAGCGTCGACTGCACCGGCGGTCGAGCATAAAAACCTCCTGACAATAGGAAAGGAAATGTCCCATACGGACAAGGTGAAAAAATGGAACTGATGTATCCGGTCGTTATAGCGGCGGTCGCGGCATTGCTGTTTGCGCTCGTTATGGCTGTACGTGTCCTCCGATGTGATCGAGGTGAAGAGGATATCCGACGGATATCCGGTATCATCGGTCGGGCTGCAAGCGCCTTTCTACGCCGTCAGTATGCCGTTATCGCAATATTTTTCGTAATAGTATCTGCTGCACTGCTTGTGATGAATCTATGCTTCGGCAAGGGTAATATCTATACCCCATTTGCGTTCATCTCGGGCGGTTTTTTCTCTGCTCTGTCAGGCTATATAGGCATGAAGATCGCCACAGCCTCGAACGGCAGAACGGTAGTTGCAGCACGCCGCAGTCTCAACGGCGGACTGCGCACCGCGTTCTCGAGCGGTATGGTTATGGGCATGTCGGTGGTCGGTCTCGGTCTTATCGACATCAGCGTTTGGTATCTCCTGCTTAAGTATGCCTTCTGTCAGAGCATCGAGGTCATTGCGGCGAATATGCTTACCTTCGGTATAGGCGCAAGCTCGGTTGCACTGTTTGCGCGCGTCGGCGGCGGTATCTTTACAAAGGCTGCCGATGTAGGAGCCGATCTGTGCGGAAAGGTCGAGGCTGGCATTCCCGAGGACGATATTCGCAATCCCGCCGTCATTGCCGACAATGTGGGCGATAATGTAGGTGACGTAGCGGGAATGGGCGCGGATCTCTATGAGTCGTATGTCGGCTCGGTGCTGTCCTGCGCTGCGCTCGGCGTTTTCACAGGCTACGGAGAGCGCGGCTTTCTACTGCCGTTCCTAATTGCCGCCGCCGGTATTTTCTGCTCTATCATCGGTTCTTTCTTCGTTCGTACGCATTCTCTCACCGAGCAACGCTCGCTGCTCCGTGCACTGCGCACCGGAATGTACATAACGAGTTTACTTATGGCGATAGCCGCGTTCTTCCTTATTCGTGTAATGCTCGGCGGCTGCATCTTCTCCCGCGCCTCCGCGATTCAGGATCTGTTTACCGATATGTTCTCGGATCCGTATGTGCTGCGTATGTGGGGCGTTGTGCTCTGCGGTCTTGTCGGCGGCGTGCTTATCGGCAGAGTTACCGAGTATTTCACCTCCGAATCCTATAAGCCTACCCGCACGCTCTCCGCATCGTCTGAGACCGGCAGCGCAACGGTCATAATTGACGGGCTGGCGCTCGGTATGCGTTCCACCTTCGGTTCGGTCGTTATTGTTATTGCGGTAATGATCGGCAGCTTTTTGCTTGCAGGCGGCAGAATAAACGATATTCAGCCCGGTCTGTACGGTGTGGGACTTGCCTCGGTCGGCATGCTCTCCACGCTTGGCATTACACTTGCGACCGACGCATACGGTCCCGTCGCGGATAATGCCGGTGGCATAGCTGTAATGTCCGGTCAGGACGAGATTGTTCGTCAGCGCACCGATGCTCTCGACAGTCTCGGCAATACCACCGCCGCTACCGGAAAGGGCTTTGCCATCGGTTCGGCAGCGCTCACTGCCATCACCCTTGTTGCCGCATTTCGCGACACGATAGCCGATCAGTTCGGTGATTTCAGCTTTAACCTCGATCTGCTCAATATGCAGACGCTTATCGGTATATTCGTCGGCGCTATGCTGCCGATGCTCTTCTCCTCGGTCACTATGCGCGCCGTCGGACGCGCCGCCTCGAGCATTGTCCGCGAGGTGCGCAGACAGCTGCATGAGATACCGGGCATAATGGAGCGCAAGAACGACCCGGATTACGATCGCTGCATCTCGATATGCACGAGCGCCTCTCAGCGCGAAATGATCCTTCCCGCCGTTATAACCGCTGTTTCGCCGATAATCGTCGGTGCGCTGCTCGGCTTCAACGGTATCGCGGGAATGCTCGCGGGTGCTGCTGTTTCGGGCTTCCTGCTCGCAGTCATGATGAGCAACTCCGGCGGCGCATGGGATAACGCAAAGAAGTTGATAGAGACGGGCGAGCACGGAGGAAAGGGCTCGAAGCAGCATAAAGCTGCGGTCGTCGGCGATACCGTCGGTGATCCGTTCAAGGACACCGCAGGTCCTTCCATTAACATCCTGATAAAGCTGCTCTCAACGGTCTCGATAGTCTTTGCGCCCGTTATCTATGAGCTGTATCTGCGTCTGAGTTTGTTTTGATAACAATGTGACCTGCCTCCGGTAGGATTCGGACCGATAATATATCATATACAGACAGCCTCACGTATCCGACCGAACGGCAGGGATACGTGAGGCTTATCCGGTTATTAAGGGAAGAATCGACGTACAGGTATGAGGGGCTTGAGATCGCTCATTTTTGCGCGTGATTCTTTGAAAAACAGATTGCAGAATTATCTCCGGCTCTCTTCCGGTGTTTTGTTCGGAGTCCTTGATACGGCAATAAGTTCAATGTCCGTTACGAAGCTTTGATCGGACTCCGTCCGTTGGACATCATTTTATCCGATAGGCGTTAGCCCGAAAAGTCCTGACCGAAAAAGGGCATAAGAGACGATTCCGTTTTAGTGTATCTGGGGAGCTAAGAATGCAGGGAGCTGCTTTATGCAGACAAAACCCAATCAGCCCTTCCAATTTCCGTAGCCGAAAAGCTCCATCATCTCGAACATAATGTCGGCAGCCTTTGAAATGTTGTCATTGATGTAAGCATTCGCCTCAGCGCTGTTAAAATCACCCGCATCGATTTTGTCCATTCTGTTAACAAGATTATGAGCGGCAAACTGTCCCGCTTCTCTGGCAATTCTTGTCCACATATTGACTCTTATAACGCCATCCTCCGCAAGACCCTTTGTCTGGTCTTCGGTAAGACTTGATGTGCCGTGGAGAACGAGCATCTTTTTGCCGAGTGCCTCGGTGAGCTGTCTTGCGCGTTTTTTATTGTACTTTGCACCGCCGACCGCACTTGTTTGTTGCTCGGTACCAAGATCTGCCACAAGAAAATCAATGCCGGTTTTTCCTACATATTCGACAGCCTTTTCACAATAATTGTCGATATGTCTTGCCGTTGCGCCGTTTTCTACGTTTAACATTTCGATAATCCCCTCTACAAGGACGTCCTTACCGAAATATTTAATGTAATCGGTTGTCATTTCAAGATTTTTTTCGTATTCATAGCATTGTGCGTCAAACATAACGCTTGAAAAATACTGCGAGCCGACAGTCAGCGCCCAGTGATCACGAAACGGGTCTGCGTGATCCAGGTGAGGAAGAACAGTAACGTTCTTGTACGGTGCGTATTTACCGTTTGTAAGAGCATCAAGATGTCTGAGGTTGGAAATGATACCCGCCACCGGGTCCTGACAGTATAAAAATCTCTTTGCCTGGGGCATGTGCTGATATGTAAAGGTACTTGCAACAACGACAGGAACATTGTCGTAGCCGTATTTTTCTGCAATTCTTTGTGCTGCAATCAGAATCGCCTCCGTGTTCCAGTGGCTTGCGGTACAGAAAATACCGACGCTCATATTATCGGCTGCGACCTTTTCGAAAATTTTCAGTGATTCTTTTTTATCGGTTACCAACGCCATTTCAATTTCTCCTTATCTTTCTATGTCTATTTTTTCATAACCGAGATAATTTGTGAGAGCTTCGTTCATGATATCAACAACATCGCCCGAAGTAATTGTTACGTGATGTCTAAAGCCCGATTTGCTTATATTATAGAGCTTTTTCTGAAGATTCTGAGTTTCAAGAACGGCATGAATCCCGAAAAACTCCTTCTCGACCTCATCATCGGTAAATATACCCTTATCAACATAATACTGAATATTGCCGTTGTCCGTTCGCGCACTTGCATAGGTGATTTCTCCGGTAATGATCTTACCGACATTAAGACCCCAGCTGCAGCCCTCTCCGTAGGTTTTTGACAGCATCTTATGCTGCTGAATTTCGCCTTTTCCCTGCATAAGCTGCATAGGGAGAGGACCGCAGTGAAAGGCGATGCACTTATCGGGCTCGCTGCCGTAATTGTTGTTGAGATCAAGGCAGCCTGAGGAATTGCCCGAAGCAAGAGCAAGTGCCAGCATGGTTACGGTATTTGTAACATCCATCTCACATGTGGCGGGGATGCCGCAACCGTTAAAGATTCCCATTACGGCACACGGAGTAATGCCGAGCTGCTCCTGAAGCTCGCTCCAGCAACGAATGGCGAGAGCATCGAGCTTATTGTCATTAACGAGACCCTCAAGAACTGCTCCGAGCTTTGCCATTAGTATATCTCTGCCCACCGGCGCCTTTGAAAAATCGGCAACGGCATAGAGCTTTTCGAGCCAGTCTTTAACTGCCGACGCACTGTCGTCGAGCTTTTTGATCTTGTCAAGGATCATACTCAAATCGTAGTCCTCGGTATCGATCTTGTGTCTTTCCAATGCAATTTCGTCAAAACGAACACTCTTAAAGGCAGTGGTTCTTGCGCCGACGGTACCTATACGCACATTGGTCATTCCCTTTACTACACGGCAAACTCCCACAAACTTTTTGAGCTGGATATCAAACTCATCGGATAAAGGATGAACGACAAAGGGCATAAATTCCGTATATTTAACACCCATTTGTGTTAAGACGCTTGTAAGAGCAAGCTTGCCGCAGAATGCATCTCTTCTGTGGGAGAAATCCATCTTGCCGAACTCGTCGGGATATGCTTGAATAAGTACGGGAACATCAATATTTCTGATAGCAGCCTTAATACCGTTTTCATCGCCGAAGTTGGGAAGACAGATTACTATACCGTCGTACTCTCCGCGATGTGCCTCGAGAAAATCAGCAAAAATCATGCCCTCCGCAGTGCTTTCAACAGCACCGTATTTTACGGAGTCGGCATCGATTGTAAGACATTCAACACCGGCTTTTTTAAAGGCCTCGAGCATATCGGCTCTTGCGCTTTCAATGACCGAGCTCGGGAAAAAGCCTCTGTTTGCAACCAACAATGCTAATTTCATAAAAATAGCCTCCTGAAAATCATTGTAATTATAAGTGTAAGGAAACATCAATTAAGGCCGAAGGTGTTCGTGAATCATCATGCGGGTTTCTTCGAAATTTTGCCAAATGATCACTATACCCTTAAACTGCTTTTGGCCTCGTACTACTGTTAAACATTATACATAAAATGCTGTATTTGTCAATAAGACAGAAAAAGCCCGCCGTAATTCAGTAAAAATTACGGTGGAC
Source organism: uncultured Eubacteriales bacterium (assembly GCA_900545935.1). Taxonomy (GTDB): domain Bacteria; phylum Bacillota; class Clostridia; order Oscillospirales; family CAG-272; genus UMGS911. The sequence goes on along the minus strand of URAP01000010.1, from coordinate 53,692 downwards.
TTTTGATATGGAAGGAGAGCTTTGAACCGTTTGCGTATGTCTTAAGAACGAAACAAACAGGAGCACTCTCCTACTCAGTATTCGGCTTCGATTGCTTTTAGATGCTTGATTTACGGCTCCCGGGTCTGTTTGCACCATAAATCGTGCCGTGTCGTAGGGGATCAGACATTCATTATAACGGGCAGGATCATCGGTCTGCGCTTTGTTCTCTGGAAGAGGAACTTAGACACACTGTCCTTGACGCTCGTTTTCATCTGATTCCATTCGGTCTCGCCGTTCCAGAGACAATCATCGAGTGCAGTGCGCGATATCTCCCGTACCTCCTCCATCATCTCCTCTGCCTCACGAACGTAGACAAATCCGCGGGACACGATATCCGGACCCGAAACTATCACGCGCTGGTCGATATCGACGGTCGCGACGACGACGATAAGTCCGTCCTGCGAGAGGTGGCGGCGGTCGCGGAGAACGATGTTTCCGACATCGCCTACACCCGAGCCGTCTACCATTATCTTACCCGACGGGATAGTGCCGTTCCATCTTGCGCCCTTCTCGTCTATCTCGAGCACCTTGCCTATCTCGGAGACAAAGATATCGCTCGCAGGCATTCCCATGTACTCGGCAAGCTCCTTATGGGCTATCATGTGCTTGTATTCGCCGTGAATGGGCATGAAATATTTCGGCTTTGTCAGCGCATGCATGAGCTTCAGCTCCTCCTGACATGCGTGACCGGAGACGTGTATCTCGAGCATCGCATTGCGCCATACGGTAACGCCGTGGCTGAGCAGCTCGTTGATGATGCGGTCGACCATCTTTTCATTGCCGGGGATGGCGCTTGCACTGATAACGACGAGGTCGCGCTCGCCGAGCGAGATCTTGCTGTGATCGCCGAATGCCATGCGGTAGAGTGCGCTCATGGGCTCGCCCTGGCTGCCGGTGGTGATAACGGTCACCTGCTCCGGCGGATATTTCTTGACATCGGCAATGTCGATGAGTACTCCGTCCGAGACGGTCATATAGCCGAGCTCGGTAGCAACACCGACGATGTTTACCATGCTGCGCCCGGTGATGGCGACCTTTCTGCCGAACTTTTCGCTGTGTGAGATTATCTGCTGCACGCGGTGAACATTTGATGAGAAGGTCGCGATAACGATGCGCGAATCCTTATTTTTGAGGAAAATCTCGTCAAGTGTTCCGCCGACCTTGCGCTCCGACGGTGTAAAGCCGGGACGCTCCGCGTTCGTCGACTCGCACATGAGCAGCATAACGCCCTCGTTTCCGAGCTCGCCGAGCCTTGTTATATCCATCATCTGGCTTTCGACAGGGGTGAGATCGAGCTTAAAGTCGCCCGAGTGGATGATAACTCCCGCGGGCGTATGGATAGCGAGCGCGCACGCATCGGCTATCGAGTGGTTTACGCGGATGAATTCGATAGAGAAAACGCCCGCCTTTACGGTGTCGCCCGCCTCAACGCAGTTGAGCACCGGCGGAATATCATAGTGGAACTCGCTGAGCTTGCGCTCGAGCACGCCGAGTGTAAGACGCGTTGCGTATACAGGGACATGCAGATTACGCAGCACGTAGGGCAGTGCGCCGATGTGGTCCTCGTGTCCGTGTGTGATGAATATTCCGCGCACCTTTTCCTCGTTCTTTTCGAGGTAGCTGACATCCGGGATAACGAGGTCTACACCGAGCATGTCGTCGTCGGGAAAGCCGAGACCGCAGTCTACTACTATAATGTCGTTGCCCGACTCGATAACGGCGATATTCTTGCCTATCTCGCCGAGACCGCCGAGCATCGCGACTCTTACTTTACCCTTTTTCGTGTTCTTCTGCGCGGGGCGCTTCTGCTTGCCGCGCGTGCGGGCTGCCTCGTGGGTCAGCTCCTCGCCGCTCTCGACCCTGCTCTGCGCGTCCGAGCCTTTTCCTCTTGCATTTCCTCTCGGTGCTCTCACTGTGTTGTTTCCGTTATTTGTTCTTGCCATGTTGTGTCGCGGTACAGCCTCGGGGCTGCCGCGCTCCTTTCTTTTTTATGTAGTTATTAACTTATTCGGACGGCGGACGGCGCGATTCTGCTGCGACCGGGCTGCCGATGAGATCGAAATCGTCGTATACGCCGCCGATTCAGGCGACGAAAAAATGACGCGGTATTCTTCCGAAAAAATGCAAAACACGAAAAACCCCTCGGCTCTGCGCAGCCGTGGGCATTCGGCGGCATAAAAATGCTGCCCTCCGTATTTTAGGCGCTTGTCTGCGGTACGGGCAAAACGGCTTCAAACGGCGATCAAGAGCCTGTCCGACGCTTGCAGTGCTGCGCTTTTCTTTCGGATATAGTCATCCTGTGCGGCAATGCCGCTGTAACGATCAAAATACGATGCGCTTAGTGTAGCATTCAAATATGAATTCGCCGATGTGCTTTTGTGAACCGAGTGTTAATTGAGCAGAGGCAATAATAATCTCCCACCTTTCTGCGCAAACTGTATATATAAGGCGATGTGTCGGCGCGTGCCGACATACTTCGACGGTGCCGCCGTGCTACGCAGTGCGCAGCGACGCTGCCCGTATATATTTTATTAGAGGAGCAGGTGAAAGTTGTATGGATAGGAAAAAAAGAAAAAGAAACCGTATCTCGGACGGAGTGGCGCGGCTCTATCGGCAGGAGAGCTCCGACGAGCTGTTTCCCGAGCCGCCGACCGCCAGACCGTCAGCGCCGGCAAGACCGAGCGAGGATCCGACGGCGCAGTTTACCGGATATTTCAGCCCCGAGCAGGAGGAGCGCCGGCGGCTCGGCGGCGGCGATGACCGGAGCGACGGCTGAGCGTATCGGCGCGGTATGAGGGGCGGCGGTGCCGACCGATAATGTGCGGCGGGCGGTGCATATGCAGAGAACCGAGCTATGCGCTCTTCCCGGACTGCGATATCGGAGAGCGAAGCTGTCGAACTGTCTATGCTCGGCATAAGGAATAGACCGATGCGCACATCAAGCGGCACGCCTCCGGTAATTCTGCCCGATATCGCTGCCATGCGCATGCAGCCTTGCTCGAGCCTATATATTTATTGCGGCTGCTTCCCGTTCCTTGCGGCTTGCCGACGGATCGTCTGACCGCCGGCGACTCGGCTGAAAGAGCGTCGCTCCGATAACGGAGCGTTTAAAATGCCCGTATCAGAAATCCGACGGCGAGCAGGAACAGCGCAACCGAGAAGAGCAGAGCCGCTATGCGGAGCAGCTGCGGCTTGCGCGGGGTGCAATCGCCGCCCTCTCTGATTATCCGGTTTGCCTCGCTTATCATGTCACGCTCGGAGGCGTGAGCGCGCAGCGCATTTTCGCTGAGGATAAAGTATGCCTCGTCGAACATCGGACTACCCGTATTTTTCATAACAATTATCTTTTTCTGACAGCCTTTGAGCATGAATATTTCCCCTCTCCGCCGCAGTCCGGCAACGATATTGTTCGACCGATTCGGGCGGATGTATTCAGACATGGCGAATTTTTATGCGGAAAAACAAATAATACAGAGGCATAGAGCATGAACAAATCGAAAGGATCACCGTATGAAAGCTGTAATTATGGCGGGCGGAGAGGGAACAAGGCTTCGCCCGATAACCGAAACGATGCCGAAGCCGCTCGTGGAGACGGACGGTATCCCGACCCTCGAGCATATATTCCGTCTGCTGCTGCGTCACGGCATTACCGAGGCGGCGCTGACTACGCGCTATCTCGGGGATATGATAAGAGCAAGAGAGGGCGACGAATATATCTCCCCGGCAGGAGAGCGGCTCGAGCTGTGCTATTATGAGGAGCGCGATCCGCTCGGCACTGCGGGAGGAGTGCGGCAGGCAGAGCCGTTTTGGCGCGGCGGCGAGCCGTTTCTCGTTATCAGCGGCGATGCAATGACCGATGCGGATCTGACGGCGGCGGAGGAGTTTCATCGGCAGAAGGGCAGTGCCGTCACCGTTTTGCTCTCGTATGCCCCCGACCCGCGCGAATACGGCACTGTCATACTTGCGCGCGGCGGCAGGATAACCGGATTCTCCGAAAAGCCCGCATGGCAGCGAGCGCTGTCCGGCACCGTAAATACAGGAATATATATTATCTCGCCTGAGGTTATGGAGCAGGTCTGCGAGGGAGAAAAATGCGACTTTGCAGCCGATCTGTTCCCGTCGCTGCTCGAGCAGGGCGTTCCGATGTACGGGCTGATGTGCACGGGGCATTGGTGTGATATCGGAACGGCGGAGGCATATTATGCGGAGAATATGCGCGGCGGCAGACGCAATATCTTCTCTCGGCTCGGGGAGTCGCATATCGACGGCAGCGCAGAGCTTGACGGCGTTGTTGTCTATTCGGGCGTTACCGTCGGTGCGCTTGCGCAGATAAGCGGCTCGGTGCTCTGTCCGCGCTGTCGGATAGGCGGCGGTGCGCGGATATGCGACGGGTGCATTGTGGGCGAGGGCGCTGTTATCGGCGAGGGCGCTATCCTGCTGCCGGGAACGCTTGTCGGCAGCGGTGAAAATGTCGGAGACGGGGAGATATGCGGCGAGCTCGACCGAGGAGGCAAGCCGACTCCTGTTCCGGGCGGACTGAGAATACCTCCGGAGCCTGCCGCATGCTTTCGGCTCGGTGCGGCTGTCGGCGCTGCGCTCGGTCACGGCAGTATTGGTGCGGTCGGCTGCAGCTCTGATCTCAGCGAGCTGCTTCGGTCCGCACTGCTGCTCGGTATCGCCTCTGTCGGCTGCACGGCATACGACTGCGGCGCGGGCAGCGCCGCTATGGCGGCATATGCCGCTTCTGTGCTTGAATACGATCTTATGCTCCATATCGCCGAGCGTGACGGACTTGCTCCGGAGGGCGGGCATGCCGAGCTGCTCATCTACGACGGCTGCGGGCTTTATCCCTGTCGCGAGCTTGAGCGCCGACTTGAGCGCGAGCTTACCCGCACACATCCGTCTGCGGGCGGCGGCAGAGTTTCCGCCGGCATATCCGCGGAGCAGCTCTACCGCAGCGCACTTGTGCGTGCGCACCGCGATATGTATGACCGTCGCGGAGCGGCTGGCGGCATCGGAGATTTCAGCATTTGTTTGTTCGGAGAGGGTGAGGAGGTGTTCCTGCTCGAGGATGTGCTCGCCGAGCTCGGCTATCGCATTCGGGCAAAACGGGATGCGGATGTTGCGGTATACCTAGGTGCAGGCGGCATCAGCGCAGAGCTGCTCGACCGTCGCGGAGGCGCGACTCGCGCCGATTTGTGGCATGTTCTGACCCTCCTTACTGCGGACAGCATTCTTCAGGGCGGTGTGACTTCGGTGGCGCTTCCGTATGCATCTCCCGCCTGCCTCGCGCGGCTTGCACATCGGCTCGGTGCGCGTGTCCTGCGTTACGGCAGCTGTCCGAGCGGCGGCTGTGAGAGCGAGGCACGCAGACTGTCCGCACGTATGCCGGAGCTGCGCGACGGCTCGTTTGCCGCCGTTCATATGCTTGCCCTGCTCGGTGAAAACACGCTCGGCGAGCTGTGTGCGGCACTGCCGGATTTCTGCTTTGCCGAGGGCAGCTTTGATGCCGAACGAATGTGTATTCCGCCGGACTGCGGTGCGATCGGACAGCCGGACGGAGAGGGCTATCGGATAGAGTTCGGCAGACGCGGAAGAGTGCGGGTCGTTCCCGACGGCAGTATGTACCGTCTGTATGCCGACGCGGCAAACGAGGAATACGCCGCAGAGCTGCTCGAGCTGTCGCGCGAGCGCCTGCGGGAGCTGACGCGGAATATCGGTACGGAGGATGGCTCGGGCGACGGTGTACAAGTTAAAAACTCGGACGGCAGGGCAGAATAAAAGAAAAGCGAATGCCTAAAAGGTCCGGTGCGAAAAGGCGAATAAGATAAGCGGGCATTCCGTTGAGGTATGGCGGGGAGCGGAGATAGCTCGTAAAAGACAGGATCCGCTTTTCCGCAGGCGGAATGCCGAACATTTTTACCTATCCCCGGATGATCAAAGAGGCTGTGAAAAAACGAGTTTTTTCACAGCCTCTTTGATTTATCTTGATTTATCCGTGCGGCGTTCGGTCGGGGGGTGCGTGTGTATTACCGAGCGCTCCAATCTATCCGTGCGCGCTTTGCCTGCGAGAGCTGATGCGCGCGTGGAATATTATAGATTCTCCCGTTTTTAATCAGCCGTGCGCCTGTTTGATGATATGAAAAAGCTGTGCCGTGTTCTATGCACTGCCGTCTCAGGTCAAGCACCCACGCATAGTCGCAGCATCTCGCACCGTCTCCGGATTCACCGCCGACTATTACCTCGTCGACGCCGCCGAGATACCGGGAGATATCGAGTGACTCGAGCAGCGGCTCGGCAACTATTATGCGATGCCGCAGCGGCTGCGAGAGAAATATCGGCAGTCTGTACTCTGCCATCTGCCTGTTTTCGACGGTGCAGCCGATGGTCACATTTTCGTACCCGTCTTCCCAGTCGGACGGCAGGCATCGGTCGAGGCGGTCGATGCGCTTTGTAAAAAAAACAAAGCGGCAGTCACGGCGCTCACGCATCATATCCCAACACTCGTCGCGCCATTCGTCGGCATCCGGCAGCAGAAAGTCGGAGGTGAAGCAGGTCATGACGGTGCTGCCCGGTGCGATTCTGAGGCTGCCGTCGCGGCGGCGCTTGCGGGGAAGCGAAAAGGCGGAGGTCTTTCGGCAGGTGCCGCTTCTGTCGCTTATGCCGAAGGTCTCGTCTCTGCGGTAAACATAGCAGTTGAGGCAGCCGGGGCTTATCTTGGTGCAGCCGTGCCACGGATTCCAGCCTATGCTGCACTGCGCGGCGCGCGTCTCGGCGGTACTGTTGTATGTCGGAGCCTCCGCACCGTCGGCTTCGGTAATATCTGCTGCCGTATTCTCCGACAGGAGGTCCTCCAGCGTCATGCTCATGCCGTCGTTCATAATGTGTCGGGCAGTCGTCTGCCGTCCTCCTTTCGCTTTGATTGCGGCTCAAAATGCGTTTTTCATGTCATGCGCCGAGCCTATATGTGCATATGTACGGTTCTGTGCTGATGCGGCGGTATGCCGCCGATTATTTTTGCCGCTGCGAAATCATGCTGTGCCGCTGCATGCCTCGTAAAAGTCCGATGATGCCGGCTGCGCGGCGGATATGCTTATCTGCGCTTGAAAACGACTATCTCGGGGTCGCTGCCGTCGCGGCTGTAGCTGCATATGAGTATAAAGCCGGTGTCGGCGATCACGCCGTAGCAGATACCGAGATCGGCGAATTCTATCTGTGTTCCGAGATAGATATCATTGTCGCTCAGCAGACGCACCCGCTCGCCGCCGGGAGTGGGATACTCGAGATTGACATACTGTCCGGGCAGCTCGTACAGCGCAAGCGCGTGCGGCAGCCCCTCGGCTTCAAGCAGCGAATTTATCTCATCGAGCAGCTGTCGGCGAAACTCGTCATATGCCGCTCTGCCGCCCGCCTTTATATATTCGGCTGCGATGCAGCGACCTCCGAACGGGCTGCCGCAGGTCTCGGCACAACCCCTGCATTCGTCTCTTCCTCTGCATTCGTCGCAGTTTGCTCCGCATATCGTACCCATTGATATACCTCCGATATTCGATTGTCCGCCGCATACTCGGTCTGTACGGCAGGGTCGTTATTTACATATATTGTAGCACACTCTTTCGGTATTTTCAATATTCTGTTTTTCGGCAAATGCAATATGACCGACGCTGAAAAAGTTAAGTTGCCGCTGCGCCGGCATCGTGTCGATCTACGGATATGCACGTCTGCTCTCGGATAAAACTCGGATAGATAATTAGATAATAAAGACGGAATGCCGATGTCGGATCGGGATGAACGGCTGTCGGATTTCGGAGATAATCATCCTTTTGATCGGTGTGTGATGCAAAATCTTGCTCAGGGCTGTAAAATATTCTTCAGTAATATTGTGTTTATTACATAAAAGTGATATAATGTCAACGAAAGTCGGCGTATGGCGTTATATGTGTTATCGCCCGATATTCGCCGCGGCGTTGCGCAAGCCGCATACGTTTATTCTGACGAACTTTCGGAGACAAAAATGGAAGAGAAGAGTATGATCGCGGTGATATCCAAGTACCGCAAGGCGATAATGGGCTTTGCGGCTCTGTGGATACTTGCAATGCACGAGTGGCGGCTGCTTATCCCGTACGGCGAGAGCTTTTGGGAGCGGGAGGTATTCCTTAAGGACATCGGCTTCTGCGGTGTTGATATATTCCTGCTGCTGTCGGGCATGGGACTGACCTATGCTATTAAAAAGAGCAGTGTCGGTCGCTTTTATTTCGGGCGGATAAAGAGGATCCTCTTTCCGTACCTCGCGGTCGCGGTAATTGTCGGAGTGAGCTACGGCTGGAGTGCACGAGAGTTTTTGGCGAATGTTTCGGGATACAATTTCTATTTTAAGAGCATCTATTCCTTTATGTGGTTCGTTCCCGCGATACTGACGCTGTATCTCGTTTTCCCGCTCTACTGGGCGATATTTTCGCGCGCAAAGAATAAGACGGTCTTTACCCTGACGGTGCTCGTGATATGGCTGCTCGTGTCGATGGTCCTGCGCGACAGGCTCAGGGGGGATATGTACGGCTTTACAAACCGTATACCCGTCTTTTTGGTCGGTGTGCTGTACGGTTGGCTGTGTCAGAATAACAGAATGCGGGAGAGCCGCGGACTGTGGGCGCTGACGGCGCTTACTCTGCTGCTCGGTCTCTACCTTGCCGATCGGACGAATGTGGACGGAATGTATCTGCTCGTACCCGTGTCGAACTGCTGTGTGCCGAATCTGCTTATAGCAATGTCGCTGCCGCTTATCATGGCAAAGCTGCTCGACCTGCTCGCTTCTTTCCGCGTCACGCGGTGGCTGTCTGCAGCGGCGAATGCCGTGCTCGGCTTTTTCGGGATGATGAGTCTTGAATTTTACTGTATTCAGCAATGGGTGTCGGAGATGATATCCGGGTATCTTGACACACATTTCGGACATAAGGCGATAAATCTGCTGATGCTTGCCGCCGTAACGCTCGCCGCGCTCGTACTGTATTTCGGCAACAAGGGCTTTGTGGCTGTGCTGAATGCGCTTGACAGACGATTGTTCCCGCGCACCGCTGCGGCAAAGTCGGCTGTATCGGCTGTCGGAACGGATAATGCCGACGCCTCGGATGCTTGCGTTTCCGCTCCGCCCGGTGATGCCGCGCAGGCTTCGGCTGTCGTCTCGGATGCACAGAAATCTTCGGGCGACGGCTGTGATGCTTCTGAAAATGCCGGTGTCGCCGATATGCCGGGATCGGAGAGCAGCGGGGCGGTTTAAATAGCCCTTATCGAGAAAATATTAAGTTAAATAATGAGAATATTGAGAATGCGTCGGTTTTCCGCCGCATTCTTTTTTCTGTAAAAAAGCTTCGGGCGAAAAAGAACGCGGCGGTGCCTATCGTCATGAGAATACGGGCTGAGAAATAGTTTAAAATTTCTGCTTTGCCTATTGACATATACCCCCTGTGGGTATATAATGCAGATACCCCGATGGGGTATAAAGGAGAGGTGCTATGACACATGAAAAGGCGTGTCCCTGCTGCGGCGGGGGTGAGTATGCAGAAGAAAATAAAAGGACGGTAATACCTGAGGAGAGCGGAGCTGCGGAGACTTGCTGCGGCGAGGACAAAAAAGCCGCCGACGGAGGAGCGGCGGACGGTGAGCCGACCGCCTGCTGCAATACAATGGTCAGCGGCAACGGCTGCGGCTGCTGCGGGAAAACGACCGAGCGCCCGGAGCGTGAGCGGCAGAAGCTGATACACCGTCTGAACCGGATCGAGGGTCAGATACGCGGTATCCGCGGAATGGTCGAGAACAATGCGTACTGTGCCGATATTCTTGTTCAGTCGGCAGCCGTGAATGCGGCGGTCAGCGCCTTTAACCGCGAGCTGCTCACGAGCCACATACACGGCTGTGTTGCACGCGATATACGCGCGGGCAAGGACGAGGTAATAGACGAGCTGATACAGACGCTCGGCAGACTGATGAAATAGTTTACCGCTTATGTATACGGCTGATATATAAGCGTGGACCGATCAAATCGGGCGGCGGTATGCCGGGAAAATGAATCGGCGGTGTTTTCATGAGTATGCAAGTCAGCCCGCCCGGCACTGAATGAAAAGACCGAGCCGACGGTGCAATGCTGTCGTGACGGTATTGACGGCATCAATATCAGGTATAATATATAATAACGCGAATAACCGCGAGCTGCTGCGGGTATGCGGTCATGAGAGAGGGGATAGATCTTGGAGCAATACACGGTAACGGGCATGAGCTGTGCGGCGTGCAGCTCTCGTGTAGAAAAAGCGGTTTCCGCCGTACCGGGCGTAACCTCCTGCTCGGTCAGTCTGCTGACCGGCTCGATGGGCGTTGAGGGTACCGCGAGTGCGGACGCGATAGTTGCGGCTGTGCGTGACGCGGGCTACGGCGCGGAGCCGAAGCGCCGCGGTGCGGAATCGGCAGCCTCCGGCGCGTCTGCCGCAGCGGCGGACAGCGATGCGCTGAAGGACAGAGAAACTCCGGTGCTGAAAAAGCGGCTTATCGCATCACTCGGCTTTCTTGCGGTGCTGATGTACGTATCAATGGGACACATGATGTGGGGCTGGCCGCTGCCGTCATTCTTTGAGGGCAATCATGCGGCTATGGGACTCCTGCAGCTGCTGCTCACGGCGGCGGTCATGGTCATCAATCAGAAATTCTTTATCAGCGGCTTTCGCGCGCTGCGGCACCGTGCGCCGAATATGGATACGCTTGTCGCGCTCGGCTCGACGGCGGCTTTCGGTTACAGTACATTTGCGCTGTTCGCAATGACGGGTGCGCAGATGCGCGGTGATGCCGAAGCGGTCATGTCGTACATGCATGAGTTTTACTTTGAATCGGCGGCAATGATACTCGCGCTGATAACGGTCGGAAAGATGCTCGAGGCGCGTTCAAAGGGCAGGACCACCGATGCGCTGCGCGGGCTGATGCAGCTTGCGCCTCAGACTGCAACGGTCGAGCGGAAAGGCGAGGAGATCACCGTCCCGATAGCCGAGGTGGCGAGGGGAGATGTATTTGTCGTTCGTCCCGGTGAGAGCATCCCGGTGGACGGCGTTGTGCTCAGCGGCAGCAGCGCGGTGGATGAATCGTCGCTTACCGGCGAGAGCATTCCGGTGGACAAATCGAAGGGCAGCACCGTTTCGGCGGGAACGCTGAACAGCTCCGGCTTTATCCGCTGCGAGGCTCGCAGGGTCGGCGAGGACACTACGCTTTCGCAGATAATCGCGATGGTCAGCGACGCGGCGGCGACCAAGGCGCCTATCGCAAAGGTAGCGGACAAGGTGTCCGGCGTGTTCGTTCCCGCCGTTATAACGATAGCGGCGGTGACTGTCGCCGCATGGCTCATTGCGGGACAGTCGCTCGGATATGCTCTTGCACGCGGAATCTCGGTGCTTGTCATCAGCTGTCCGTGCGCGCTCGGACTTGCGACTCCGGTCGCGATAATGGTCGGAAACGGTGTCGGCGCAAAGCACGGAATTTTGTTTAAGACAGCAGTTTCGCTCGAAAATACCGGCAAGACTCGGATAGTCGCGCTCGACAAGACCGGCACGATAACGCGCGGCGAGCCGACCGTGACCGATATTATTCCCGCAGATGGGGTCGACGCGGATGAGCTGCTCTCGCTTGCTTATGCGCTCGAGCGGCGCAGTGAGCATCCCCTTGCCCGTGCGGTGAACAGCCGTGCGGAGCAGGATGGTATCGTGGCGGCGGAGCTTGACAGCTTCAGTGCGCTGCCGGGCAACGGACTGACGGGACAGCTCTGCGGGCAGACGCTTGTCGGCGGCAGCGGCAGATTTATTTCGGATAGCGTCGATGTTCCGGATGCGCTTCGGGCACGTGCGGAGCAGCTCTCGGGCGAGGGCAAAACACCCCTGTTCTTTGCGCGTGACGGCAGACTGTGCGGCATTATCGCGGTTGCCGACACGGTCAAGGAGGACAGCGCTCAGGCAATAGCCGAGCTGCGCGGAATGGGCATTCGCGTTGTCATGCTGACGGGCGATAACGAGCGCACCGCAAAGGCGGTGGGTGCTATGGCGGGCGTGGATGAGGTCATTGCGGGCGTGCTGCCCGGCGGAAAGGCGGATGCCGTCCGCGAGCTGCAAAAGACGGGCAGGGTCGCCATGGTCGGCGACGGCATAAACGACGCTCCCGCACTGACTGCGGCGGATATCGGCATAGCCATAGGCGCGGGTGCGGATGTTGCAATAGATGCGGCGGATGTGGTGCTTATGAAGAGTAGGCTCTCAGATGTTCCCGCAGCAATAAGACTGAGTCGCGCGACGCTGAGAAATATTCACGAGAATCTGTTCTGGGCGTTTATATATAATATTATCGGCATACCGCTCGCTGCGGGCGTGTTTATCCACCTGCTCGGATGGCAGCTTAATCCTATGTTCGGTGCTGCCGCAATGAGTTTGTCGAGCTTCAGTGTTGTTTCAAATGCGCTGCGCCTGAATCTGTTCAAGCTCTATGACGCACGCCATGACCGTAAGGCGCACGGCAGAGGCAATTCCGATGCCGATAAAAATATAAAAAATATAATTGATACAAAGGAGAACAAAACTATGAAAAAGACTGTTACAATTGAAGGTATGATGTGCGGACACTGCGAGATGCATGTTAAAAAGGCGCTCGAGGCGCTTGACGGCGTGATTGCCGCAGAGGTCAGCCACGAGGCGGGAACCGCTGTCGTTACACTCTCGGGCAATGTGTCCGACGATACGATGAAAAAGGCGGTCGAGGATCAGGGCTATAAGGTCACCGCTATAAACTGAGCACGGACGTGGGAGACGCGGGGGGTACGCGGCCTTTTGAAAAAGGCCTGGCGAAAACTTTGCGACTGAGGACTTTTTTCTCGGACAGATCAGCGGGACGATTGCGGGGTGGAGGTTTCACCCGTTACGCACTGGCTGAGGTGGCAAGCAGATTAAAAGTTTCGTCAACCTTTTCAAAGGTTGCGGGGTTCAAGGGCGCGTAGCCCTTGAGGCGGCGTTTCTTTTTGTTAACTTTTTCTTTGCGCCTGTATGGTCAAAGAAAAAGTGGCTAAGGCTCTTATTAGACCGGACTCGTAGTGACGGCGTTTCTTTTCGCCGCAACGTCGTTTCTTTCGTACAAAAAATATCCCCGCGCTTTACCGCTCAAGCGGCGGTGAAGCACGGGGATATCTTTATATTCTATTGCGTACGGTTTTACGCTCCCTGTGCCTCGGGCAGTGCCGCCCGTTATTGCGGAGCGTTCACTCGTGCAGCAGGGGGATACTGACGATATCTTGCTCCTGCTTTAGCGGTTGAAACGCGAGCCGCTTTATGATATAATGATTGCGGCGGTCTGCGGCAGATGCTTTTCCGCGTGACCGCATCACTGACAAGGCGAAAGGAATTCAGCACATGAACATAACAGTATATCTCGGCGCAAACGAGGGCAACGATCCGGCTCTCGGCAGGGCGGTCGTCGAGCTCGGCGGATGGATAGGCGAGAGCGGAAATACTCTTGTTTACGGCGGCTCGCGCACCGGACTTATGGGCGAGTTGGCGGACAGCGTGCTCTCTGCGGGCGGCAAGGCTATCGGAGTTGAAACGCAGTTTTTTGTCGAGAGCGACGTTCAGCACAACGGACTGACCGAGCTGATAGTAACACCCGGTATGTCCGAGCGCAAGGCGGAGATGATACGGCTCGGCGATGCGTTTATTGCTTTTCCGGGCGGAACGGGTACGCTTGAAGAGATATCTGAGATAATGGCGCGGGTCTGCATGGGGCAGCTCGACAAGCCCTGCATACTCTACAATCTTGACGGTTATTACGAGAGCCTGAGAGCGCTGCTGCGGCATATGACCGAAAAGGGCTTGTCCTCCGATGAGCGGCAGTCCGGCATAAGCTATGCCGCATCTCTCGATGAGATAAAGGTTATCCTGCTCGGCGGATAAACGGTGATCGTGTCGGCGCGACTTGCGTCGGGACAAAATATTTAACAGCATAGGTCGGTGCGGACCGCGCCGATATGAAAAAGCATCCTCTCGGAGCTTTTACCCGCTGTATGGGTATCTGCTTCGGGGGGGATGCTTTTTTGTTTATGCGCTTTTGAACGGTTGATCTCGGAATGCCGCCGCTTAATGTGATGCTGCCGTATAAAACAATTATTATAACGGCGGAGCATCTGTATTTGGAGCTGTATATGCTTGTCGGGCGCTCACGGTTATGCCGATATACGTGCGGCATGAGGAAGGTGCGGGGGCAAAAAAGTCGCATACAGAGCCGTAAAATATAAATAGACCGCAGCTGAGCATGCGGTTGTAAGCCGCTAATGCCGACTGTGGAAAAACAACATAAATTAACACGAAAATCAGTCGTTTTTTTCGCAGAGTTTCATACTCTGCGATAATAAGTATAACACAATTGGAAATGAAATGCAAGGGAATTTATGAAAAACATTTCGACTTTTAGTTGATAATGGCTTTTTTGCCTTTTCCGGGAGGGAGGATGGGGTGAAAAAACGTATATTAGCTTATGAGGTACGGCTATTTGCCGTCATATCCGCCGTCGGCAAACTCATTGTTGACACTGTATAGGTGCATTCGCAGCCGATATACCGTTGTCGCATTCTTTTTAGTTTTTCGCAGCAGCTTCGGCCGTAACAGCGTCATTTATGTATTGGCCGGTGAGCTCTGCCGGATTCGGCGCAGACGCGGCGGCTGTCTGCCGTATTGACAAAAAGGAGGTGCTCTTATGAGCAGAAAAGGAGAAAATATCTATAAGCGAAAGGACGGACGGTGGGAGGCGCGGTATATAAAAAGCCGCACTCCGGACGGTGCGGCGCGCTACGGCTATTGTTACGGCAGGACCTATCGCAGCACAAAGGAAAAGCTGAGCCGCGCGATAGCTGCGCTGCCGGAGTGCGGCAACGGCGCACCGATCGAAAAACGCCTGATGTCCGATTACTGCGACGAGTGGCTGAGACTGAAGCGCAGCAGGGTCAAGGAATCTACCTATGTCAAATATACCGGGGTATCGGAGAAGTACATCAAACCGCGGCTCGGCGGGTATCGGGGGATGGAGCTGACCTCGACGCTGACGGAGCAGTTTGCATACGACCTGCTGCATAGCGACGGGCTTTCGGCAAAAACGGTGCGTGATATCCTCGGGCAGCTGCGCTCGATACTGCGCTATATCGAGGTACGGGTACCGAGCTTCCGTGCTGC
This sequence comes from uncultured Eubacteriales bacterium, assembly GCA_900545935.1. Taxonomy (GTDB): domain Bacteria; phylum Bacillota; class Clostridia; order Oscillospirales; family CAG-272; genus UMGS911. The sequence goes on along the minus strand of URAP01000010.1, from coordinate 38,420 downwards.
AGATATTGTCTATCCGAAGGAGCAGCGGCACGAGATGCGCGTGCTGTCGCGCGAGGAGCAGCGCAGACTGACCGACTATCTCGCATCCGAGGCAAAAGACGATCTGTGCTGCTTCGGAACGCTGCTTGCGCTGCTGACCGGACTGCGCATAGGCGAAATATGTGCGCTGAAATGGGGCAATATATCGCTCAGTGACGGCATACTTCATGTAGGCGGAACGATGCAGCGGCTGCGAGACCTCGGCGGCGACGGGAAGAAAACGCATATAGTCGTCAGCGACCCGAAGAGCTTTGCCTCCGAGAGAGATATTCCGCTCGAAGGCTTTGCGGCGGAGCTGTGCAGACGCTTTTATGCCGACAAGCCGCTGGCGTATGTTCTCACCGGGAGCGAGAGCAGATATGTCGAGCCGCGCGCCTTGCAATACAAAATGCGTCGGTATTGCGAGACGTGCGAGCTGTCCGGGGTACATTTTCATTCACTGCGTCACAGCTTTGCCACACGGTGCGTGGAGGTCGGCTTTGATATAAAGAGTCTGTCTGAGGTGCTCGGGCATTCGAGTCCGCAGATAACGCTCGAGCGATATGTGCATTCCTCTATCGAGCTGAAGCGCGAGAATATGGATAAATTAGCGGCTATCGGGTATTGACATCGAGGTCGAGCGGCTATCGGGATAATACTGATAAAAAATGACAAGAAAATTGACGGAGGTCAAAAGAAAGCCGTCGGATTCTCCGTCTATTTTCTTCGGATTTCGCGCTGCGGATGGGACGAACGGTGTTTTTCGGCAGAGTATGAAACTCTGCGAAGAGCGGCAGCATTCTTTTTTGCGCTGCAAAGTCCGGCGGTCGGCAGAGCTCGTCATACGGCGGTATTTTTCCGCATATAACGAATCGTGCCGTATTCAGTCTCTAACGGAAACAGTTACATAAGGAGGTGCGGACATAATGTCGATGGGCAGCGGAACTAAAATATTACTTGCCGAGTTGATCATGATACTTGTTGTCTTGATCGTTTTTTGGATAGTGATATTTTTTATCAGATCTAATGCCGAGTTGCGCTATCTTCGAGATGCGCTGCGCGATGCCGACTCTGCGGGCGAGCGCCGATACTGGCGCAGACAGCTGCGGTGCAGATATCTGCGGCTGCTGCCGTTTGTCGGCCCGCGGAATGTCGAGCGGATATACGGCTTTCTTTTTCACGGCGCAGGAGACGGCAGAGCGCTTCATATTCGTATGCGGCTGTACGCAAACGGTGAGGAGCAGCTGGTATATACCTCGGAAGGCGGGTATACGGCACATCTTGCAGCCGACACCGATTATACCGTCCTGCTGCGACGGTCGGGAGGTACGACAGCGAGCGGATTCTGCACGCTGACCCTGACCGACGGTGCGGGCGGGGTCGTATCATATCGCACGGATATGATAGAGGGAGATTACACGCTTCGCATTATGTCCGACCGCTCTTTACTTTTGACGGCGGAGGCGGTCGGCTGCAAAAAGCCGGAGCACATGCCGGACATCCCGGTCGCGGCGAACGGCACGGTCGTTGTGATCCCGCCGGCGGAGCGCAGTAGCGCTGACGTATCATACTTCTGACACGGCGCATAAATGATATTTTGTCGCCTTATTCTGCCTGCATACCGAGCTGTCGGTTGGTAATACACCCGTACCGAGCGACGATACTTTCCTCAGCCTCGCGAGCCGCTGTGCAGGGTGCCGTGAGAGGGGGCTGCGCAGCGAGACGATTACACCACAGGACGCGCAGCCTCGACGGCATTTTCCGTATCGTCCGCTGCGCACCGTGCTTTCGGTGCGGGGAGCTTTGCTGCGGAGTACGGCGCGGAGGCGCGGATGTAGCTTCGCTCTCCGGTCGTGCGTCACGGGCAATGCGGCATTCCTCTATGAGGTGCTTTAACGGTAATGATTCGCGTATTTCGGATATATGTATATCCGCGATGCGCGGGTCTTTTTATTTTACAGCGGTTTTTATGCAAGCATGGTCTGCTTTATAGTATCTTCACATCGCCGTGATTTTATGTGTCGGCTTTGCCTCGATTTTACAATAGCAGGATAACGCCCTTTACGTCGGCGGACTATAATAGAGCCGTACCAAGGAAGAAAGGAAGAAAAATAAAAATGAAAAGCAATAACATGAAGAAGATCATAGCAATAGCACTTACGGCTCTTATGAGCGTCACGGCACTCGCAAGCTGCGGCAGCACCGCAGGCGGCGGAGCGAGCGAGACCACGACCGGCTCCGGCGCAGCACAGACGACCGCAGCTTCGGACACACAGGTCAAGGGCACCGTTTCGACAAACGGCTCGACCTCGATGCAGAAGGTCATCAGCACGCTCAGCGAGCAGTTTATGAATGAAAACGGCGGCATCACCGTAACATACGACCCCACCGGTTCGGGTACGGGCATCGAGGCTGTCAAGAACGGCAGCACCGATATCGGACTCTCATCCAGAAAGCTCAAGGACAGCGAGTCGGGACTTACCGCGACCACCGTTGCGCTTGACGGGATCGCCATCATAGTTAATAAGGACAGCAAGGTCGAGGATCTGACCGTCGAGCAGATAGCAGGCATCTTTACCGGTGAGATCACCAACTGGAATGAGGTCGGCGGCGACGACCTCGCGATCTCCTGCATCGGCCGCGAGTCCGGCTCGGGCACAAGAGACGGCTTTGAGTCGGTAACAAAGACGAGCGACAAATGCAAGCTCGCTCAGGAGCTTACCTCCACCGGCGCGGTCATCTCCGCAGTACAGAACAACAAGAACGCTATCGGCTACGCTTCTCTCTCCGCAGTAGACGGTCAGAGCGGTGTAAAGGCTGTCAAGGTGGCAGGTGTCGAGTGCTCCGAGGCGACCGTGCTTGACGGCAGCTACGCTATCCAGCGTCCGTTCGTGCTTGTCACCAAGGACGGTGTAAAGCTCTCCGACGCAGCTCAGAAGTTCTTTGACTACGCGACCTCCTCCGCTGCATCCGACCTTATCAGAAAAGCAGGCGCGGTCCCCGTAAAGTAAAACAGCAGGGCGGATATGCCCGCGGCTGAGAGTGTTACCCTGCGGTTCGTGCCGACATCGGTGCGGCTGAAAGGAGCGACCCTGCGGTCTGCGCCGCCATCGGCGCGGCTGCGGCTCTCCCGCTGCGGTGCATGGGTGCCGGGCATTGCATATGCTGCGCCCGCCCGCGAAAAAATTGCCCCGCCGAACGTCTGCGCAGCTGCTGCGGCGCGCGGCGGGGTGAATGCTGTCGGAGTGATGATATGAAAAAGAAGAAGCTAACTGAAAAGCTGTTTCACACGGTATTTTTGCTGTGCGGGCTCGTTGCAGTCGCATTCGTGCTCGGTATCAGCATATATCTTATCGTGTCGGGCATACCCGCGATACGTCAGGTCGGGCTTGTCGAATTCCTTTTCGGCGACACATGGAGCTCGGGTACGGAGCAGTTCGGTATCCTGCCGTTTATCCTGACGAGTGTATACGGCACGGCGGGCGCGATAGTGCTCGGCGTACCGCTCGGACTGCTGACGGCGATATTTATAGCAAAGATAGCTCCGCCGCGCATTGCCTCGGTGATAAGCTCCGCCGTCGGGCTGCTTGCCGGCATTCCGTCGGTGGTGTACGGACTGGTCGGAATGACCGTTCTCGTGCCGGGTATCCAGAGCGCTTTCGGACTGTCGAGCGGTGCGTGCTTGCTCGCGGCGATACTTGTGCTTGCGGTAATGATACTTCCGTACATCGTCAGCGTATCGGAGACGGCGCTGCGCGCGGTGCCGCCGGAGTATGAGGAGGCATCGCTCGCGCTCGGCGCAACGCGGATAGAAACATATTTTAAGGTGTCGCTGCGCGCCGCGCGCAGCGGCGTTATCACCTCGGTGGTGCAGGGTGTCGGAAGAGCGATAGGTGAGGCTATGGCTATCATAATGGTATCGGGCAACGTGCCCAATATGCCGCAGCTTTTCGGCTCGGTACGTTTTCTCACCACCGCCATCGTTTCGGAGATGTCGTACGCACCGTACGGCTCGCTCCAGCGGCAGGCGCTGTTCTCGATAGGACTTGTTCTGTTCCTGTTTATAATGCTGATAAACGCACTGCTGCATACGGTCGTTTCAAAGGAGGAGTCCTGAGCTACGCTCGGGTGATCGGATATGAAAAGAAAGCTGAAAAACGGCGCGTCAGCCGCCCTCGTCGGCATTGCCGGCGCGGTGACGGTATTGCTGCTGCTCTTTCTCATCGGCTATATACTGCTGCGCGGTCTGCCGGAGCTGTCGCTCGAGATGCTCACCTCGGAGCGCTCGTACATCACCGATACGGTCGGCATACTGCCTAACATACTCAGCACGCTGTATATAATCATCGTCTCGATGGTGATAGTGCTTCCGCTCGGTGTGGGCGCGGCGATATACCTGAGCGAATACGCAAAGGCGGGCAGACTGGTGAAGCTGATAACCTTCGCCGTCGATACGCTGACCGGCATACCATCCATCATCTTCGGACTTGTCGGAATGCTGTTCTTCGGACAGATACTCGGGCTGAAGCAGGGTATACTTGCAGGCGGTCTGACGCTCGTTATAATGGTGCTGCCTACCGTCATCGGCAATACCCTCGAGAGTCTGCATTCGGTCCCGAACTCGCTGCGCGAAGGCGCGCTTGCGCTCGGCAGCGGAAAATGGCATATGATCCGCACCGTTGTACTGCCGAATGCTCTCGACGGAATCCTGACCGGCTGCATACTGTCGGTGGGCAGAATTACGGGAGAGTCGGCTGCGCTGCTTTTTACCGCGGGCTTCGGACTGAAGCTGACCGACTTTTTCACCTCGCTGACATCCTCCTCCGCGACCCTGAGCGTCGCGCTGTACGTGTATGCGGGTGAGGAGGGCAGATTCGATATAGCATTTGCCATCGCTGCGGTGCTTATCGTGATAGTGCTGCTGCTTAATCTTGCCGCCGCGCTCACGGCGAAATCGCTGAAAGGAAAAAGAAAATGAACAAGGCGCTGATAACGGTAAAGGATCTTGACCTCCGGTACGGCGATCATCAGGCGCTGTACGGTATAACCGCCGACATTCCGGAGCACGAGATAACCGCGCTCATCGGTCCGTCCGGCTGCGGAAAATCGACCTTTCTCAAGACGATAAACAGAATGAACGACCTTGTACCTGGCTGCCGCATAAGCGGCGAGGTGTGCTTTGACGGTGAAAATATCTACGGCGACGGTGTTGACGTTACCGCGCTGCGCACGAGGATAGGAATGGTGTTTCAGAAGCCGAATCCGTTCCCCATGAGCATCTACGACAATATCGCCTACGGTCCGCGTCTGATGGGCATCCGCTCGCGCAAGCAGCTCGACGAGATAGTAGAGAGCTCGCTTCGCAGCGCGGCAATATGGGACGAGACAAAGGACAGGCTGAAAAAGTCCGCGCTCGGAATGTCGGGCGGACAGCAGCAGAGGCTCTGCATTGCGCGCGCACTCGCGGTAAAGCCGCAGGTGCTGCTCATGGATGAGCCGACGAGCGCGCTCGACCCGATATCGACGGGAAGAATAGAAGAGCTTGCACTCGAGCTGAAAAAGGAGTATACTATTATAATAGTGACCCACAATATGCAGCAGGCGACGCGCATCTCCGACCGAACGGCATTCTTCCTGCTCGGAAAGCTCGTAGAATTCGACGAGACCGAGCGGATGTTTTCCACCCCCTCCGACAAGAGAACGGAGGACTATATAACAGGGAGGTTCGGATAATGAGAACGGCGTTTGACGAGCAGCTTAAGCAGCTGCGGCAGGAGCTCATAGGCATGAGCGGCGAATGCGAGGAGGCGCTTGCGAGAGCGACCGGAGCATTCATGACGGGCGACGGCGAGCTTGCCGCCACGGTGATAAGGACGGCGGAGGGCATAGACCGCCGCGAGCGGGATATTGAGGCTATGTGTCTGAAGATGCTGCTCATGCAGCATCCGGTAGCGACCGATCTGCGCACCGTTTCCTCCGCGCTCAAGATGGTTACCGACCTCGAACGCATAGGCAATCAGTCGGCGGATATCGCCGATATCGTGCGCACGGCGAGCTTCTCTGATACCGTCGAACGGCAGACGATACACGATATGGCTCAGGCTGTTATCGGAATGGTCAGCGGCAGCGTCGACGCTTTTGCCTCAGGCGACTGCGGGCGTGCAGCCGAGATAATCGCTGAGGACGATATCGTTGATGCGTATTTCGACCGCGTTAAGGAGCAGCTCGTTGCCGATATGAAGCGCAGCGGTGATTTCAGCCGCTGCGGCATCGACCTGCTCATGATAGCCAAGTATCTCGAGCGAAGCGGCGATCATGCCGTGAATATCGCTCGCTGGGTCATCTATTCTTCTACAGGAGAGATCCCCGAGGAGGCTTAACGCAAAAGCGCTCCTGCCGGGGGCGTGGAATACGATGAGTGAATACAAAAGAATTCTGACGGTGCAGGATATTTCGTGTGTCGGGCAGTGCTCGCTTACCGTAGCGCTGCCTATTCTGTCTGCCTGCGGGGTAGAGACTGCGGTGCTGCCGTCGGCGGTGCTGTCGACGCACACCGGCTGCTTTGAGGGCTATACCTTTCGCGATCTCGGCGATGATATGCCGGGTATCGCGGAGCACTGGGAGCGCGAGGGGATACGGTTCGATGCCGTCTACTCGGGCTATCTCGGCTCTGCGGCGCAGGCATCGCTCGTCCGCGATATATCGGACAGGCTGCTGCGCGAGGGCGGAGTAAGAATAGTTGATCCTGCGGTTGCGGATAACGGCAGGCTGTATTCGGGTATAACGCCCGAGCTTGCGGAGTCTATGCGCGGGCTCGTCGCCGATGCCGACTATGTGCTGCCTAACATCACTGAGGCGGCCATTCTCTGCGGCATCGAGTACCGCGAGCGGTACGGCGAGGATTATGTTCGCGCGCTTACCGGCGCTCTGCTTGATCTCGGCGCGAGGAATGTCGTGCTGACCGGCGTGGGCTATGATCCCGAGCATATCGGCGTAGTTACGGCAAACCGCAGCGGCATGAGCTATTACGAGCATCGCCGCATCGGTATGCTCTGTCACGGCACGGGCGATATTTTCGCATCGGTCTTTTCGGGGCTGCTGCTGCGCGGGCTTTCGCCCGATGAATGCGCGGCGGCTGCGGATGAATTCGTACTGCACTGCATCGAGAATACTGTCGGAGACGAGGAACATTTTTACGGAGTGAAATTCGAGCCGCTGCTCGGCGAGCTGACCGACCGCGTTCGCGGGCTTGACTGAATTACAACAGAATAACGAAACATAAAAACGTCCGGGCGGTCGAGCTTCGGACGTTTTTTGAGCAAGCCGCACTTTACTTAGATTTTACATATATCAGATAACCGATTTGATATAGATTTGATAAAATAATCTCGAAAATCAGGATAAACAGCAAGATAAAAAATATGATTGAGAGATGTGAACGAATGGATATTTTTAACGTACTGACCATGATAGGCGGCTTATGTCTGTTTCTTTTCGGTATGAACCTGATGGGGCAGGCTCTTGAGCGCCGCGCCGGCAACGGACTGAAATCCGTACTGGGCAAGCTGACCGGCAGCAAGCTCGGCGGTCTGCTGACCGGTCTCGGTGTGACTGCGATCATACAGAGCTCTTCTGCGACCACCGTTATGGTCGTCGGCTTTGTAAACTCCGGACTTATGACGCTCGGTCAGTCGATAAACGTCATAATGGGTGCGAATATCGGCACCACCGTGACCGCGTGGATACTCAGCCTTGCGGGCGTCAGCGGCGATAATGTATGGGTGCGTCTGCTCAAGCCGGCATCGTTTACACCCGTGCTCGCGCTCATCGGAATAGTGCTGTATATGTTCTGCAAGCAGGATAAAAAGCGCGACACAGGACTCATCATGCTCGGCTTTGCCACCCTTATGTACGGCATGGAGACCATGACCGGCGCAGTGTCGGGACTTGGGGATGTTCCCGGCTTTCAGCAGCTGTTCCTCATGTTCTCGAATCCCGTTCTCGGTGTGCTCGTCGGTGCGCTGCTGACCGGAATAATTCAGTCCAGCTCTGCCTCCGTCGGCATTCTTCAGGCGCTTGCCTCCACCGGTGCGGTGTCCTACGGTGCGGCTGTTCCGATCATAATGGGTCAGAATATAGGTACCTGCGTTACGGCGCTGATATCCTCGGTCGGTACGAATAAAAACGCACGCCGCGCCGCACTTGTGCATCTCTCGTTTAATGTTATAGGAACGGCGGTATGGCTAACGGTCTACTGCATCGTTCGCACGCTGCTTGCGCCGCTGATCCTGAGTGAATCCGCAACGCTGCTCGGAATTGCGATCATTCATTCTATCTTTAATGTTCTCTGCACCGCGCTTATGCTCCCGCTCGGCGGTCTGCTCGAAAAGCTCGTCTGCATTATTGTGCCCGACGGCAAGGAGCATGACGGTGAAAATGAAAAGGAGAGCCTGCTCGACGAGCGTCTGCTCGTCACCCCCGCGCTTGCGCTTGACCAGAGCAGAAAGGTAGCGCTCGAGATGGCGGCTACCGCTGCGCGTGCGCTCAAAAACTCGGTCAGCTGCTTCACCGGCTATACTCCGGCTCTTGCCGAGAGCATCCGCCGCGATGAAAACGAATGCGATAAGTACGAGGATATCCTCGGCAGCTACCTTGTCAAGGTCAGCTCTACCAAGATGGGAAGCGCCGAGAGCGAGGAGGCGACCGCTATCCTCAAATCCATCGGTGATTTTGAGCGCATCTCCGACCATGCGGTAAACATTCTCGGCTCTGCGGAGGAGCTGCGCGATAAGCATCTTACTCTGACCGAGCCGGCACTGCGTGAATACGATGTTATTTCCTCTGCGGTCTGCGAGACACTCGATCTCGCGGTACGCGCATTCTCGGAGAACGATACCGCCGTTGCTGTCAAGGTCGAGCCGCTCGAGCAGGTGATCGACAGCCTCAAGGAGCAGCTGCGCACCCGTCATATCATCCGTATGCAGGAGGGACTGTGCAGCATCGAGGTAGGCTTTGTTTGGTCGGATATGCTGACCAACCTCGAGCGCGTCAGCGACCATTGCTCGAATATCGCGGGCTGCGTTATCGACACCGCTCAGCATAATCTCAATACGCACGAGCTGCTTCGCGCGACCAAAAAGGACAACTCCGATTACGACCGACGCTATGCCGAGTATGCCGAAAAGTATGCTATCGCGGAGTGACGGCGGTTATATAGCTATATGTCTAAAGGATAGATTTCGGAACAAAAGGGGGATGCTGAAAAAGTCCGGACCGAAAAAGCGAATAAGAAAACATTCAGTTTTAGTATGACAGAAGTACCAAATAAAATCGAAAAAAACCTGACGGATTTTTCTGAAAAGAAATAATTCGCGTTTTCTGCGGCTGCCTGATGCGGTGTGGTTTTCATTACGGTTTGCGGATACCTATGGTATGTTTGCTGCATAAACCGCATGACGCTCGTCGCGGCATGCGGCGGGTAAAATACCGCAGGGCGGGGAGCTATGCTCCCCGCCCTGCGGGCTTGATACGCATTATGCAGTCGACCGGTGACAGAAATATTTCGGTCGCCCGTGTACTTTTAATTCGCTTTTTATTCCGCTTATCAGAGCGGCATGCGGCGGGCGATGACCTTATTCAGGCGCAGCGCGATGAGAAATGCGAGCGTTACCGACGCAAAGTCCTTGATAAGGAACGGTACCGAAACGGCGAGAAACGACTGAGCAAATGTGATCTCGGAGAGCATCGCATACTGTGCCGCGCCTGCGCAGTGGCAGAGCATAAGTCCGACAAAGCCGAGCACCGGTGCGAGCGGACGGCGCGAGAGACGCATTCCGAGTGCGCAGAGCAGGGTCATTGCGATAAATCCGAATATAAAGCCTCCGGTCTTTCCGATAAGCACGCCGATGCCCCCGCCGAAGGACGAGAATACGGGTGCGCCGACAGCACCGAGTGCGATATATACGCCGATAGAGGCGAGCGCGCAGGGCAGCGGCAGGGTAAAGCCGCAGAGCGCGACCGCAAAGGTCTGGAGCGTTATCGGGATACCGACCGGCAGCGGGATTGATATCTGCGAGCAGACCGCTATCACTGCGGTAAATACTGCGGAGAGGGTCAGCGCTGCGGTGCGGCGGCTTATTCTTGTCTTGGTGCCGGTAGGCTCGGCGGTGTGAGCTTCGTTTGTCTGTAAGAGCATTTTCTTTTCCTTTGCTGTTATTTTATTTGCGGCGGATGCCGCGGCTGCGCGGGTTTGGCGGCGCGGAGCGGCTTTACACTGCGCTTTTTATCGCGATCGCCTCGCTCTGTGCGGCGCGTTTACTTAATGAATTTAAGCGTTCGGCAGAGATTGCGAACGGTGAAATCGGACGGTGCATTTGCCATCTCTCCGTCGAGCGTCCATGCGCTGCCCTCGTCAAGGCAGAAGTGTATCTCGCTCGACTGCGCGCGCACTATCTCCGCCTTAGGGCTGTTCGGAGAGAGCAGCGCCTCGGCTATCTCGCGGGTATCGCGCAGATTTTTCGGGCGCTTTATGAGTATCAGCTCAAACAGACCGTCGGTCATATCGACGCCGATATTGTCGAGCTTTATCATCTTTGCAACGGTCGTGGAGTTCGATACCGAGGCATAGATATATTCGTCGTCAAAGACCTTACCGTCCGCCTCGACATGCATGTGTATCGGGCGGATGCTGCCGAGCCGTGTGATGCCGTCGAGGATATATGCGAGGTATCCGATGGCATTCTTGACCTTCTGCGGCGTACGGTAGGAGGAGTCCGCAAAGGCTCCGGTCGACGCTACATATGTAAAATAATTATGCTCGGACGGCTCGCCGAACACGCCCACATCTATGCTTATTATCGAGGGATTTACTATCCGCTCGGCTGCGAGAGCGGGCTTTGTCGGCAGACCGAAATTGGTCGCAAAGTCGTTTGTCGTTCCCGTCGGGATATATCCGAGCGGAGGGCGGCTGTCCTCGGGCAGCTGCATCAGTCCGCAGACTACCTCGTGCAGGGTGCCGTCGCCGCCGCAGCATACTATTCTGTCATATCCCGCAGCCTCGTCGAGCGCTATCTGAGTGGCATGCCCCGGCGCGCGGGTCATTCGTATGGAAAGGTCGAGATCTGCATCGCAGAATGTGCTGCAGACGGCGTAAAAATTGTCCTTTCCGCGCATTGTACCTGCTTTAGGATTAAGTATAAATAACAGCTTTTCCTTCATGGTGCTCTCCTTTCAGGCAGATGTCCTTGCCGCGGCGGGCGTATGTGCCGTCCCGCCGTGTACGGTGTTGAATATCGGGTCGAATGTGATAGTGATAATATATCGGTTATCGGTAATCAGCGCCGCAAAGTATCGGCTTTACCGAGTACCGGAGCACATCGGTTATTATGACCGTATGCGGTCGCATGATACCGGCGATCGTGTCCGAGCACCTCGTAAGCCGGCGAGCCGGCTGGCAGTCTTTTATCCAGCCTTTTATCAATTGCCGGCTGCCGATGTTTCCGGAACGACCGGGTTCTTGCCCTCAACGACCTGCGAGATGAGATCCTTTGCGGTGCTGACGGTGCTCTCGTAGGGAACCATGACATATGCATTCAGACCGCCGAGCGAGTAGGGCGGCTGATTGTCTCCCTTGCCGTCGACGCTGTATGTGGTGAACGTCCAGTCGGTGCCGGAATCGAGCTGATCGCGGACGAGCTCGGAAACGGTATCGTAGGGTATGCTCATTTCAAAGTTACCCTTTATCTGATCGAGCAGATTGCTGTAATTCTTGAGTATTGCAGGGGACATCATCTTGTCGGCAACCGCCTCTATTACCTTCATCTGATTAAGTCCTCTGCCGCGGTCTCCGCCGGACACTGCATGGCGCTCGCGCGCGAAATAGAGCGCAGCCTCGCCGGTGAGATTTATATCTCCTGCCGGGTACGAGTAGTACCTTCCCGCCTCGTCCTCAAAGAAGCTGACGGTGGACTCGAAATAGTAGTCGTTATAGACGGTAATGCCGCCGAGAGCGTCTATTATCTGCTCAAAGCCGCCGAAGTTGACGCGGAAATAGTAGTTTACATCTATATCGAACAGCTTTGCTACCGTGTCCATGCTGCACTGAACTCCGTAGATACCGGCATGAGTGAGCTTATCCTTGGCACCGTTTGCCTCCGGCAGCGCAAGCTCGACGTAGTAGTCGCGGGGGATGGAGATGAGCAGCACGTTCTTGGTCTTGGAGTTTATGACGGCGAGAATGTTCGAGTCGCAGCGGCTCTTTTCGACAAGATATCCGCTGCGCGTGTCGATACCGCTCATATATACGGTGAAAACGCCGTCGGGATAGCCGGTGTCGGAGGGCTGCTTGATGTCGGTCTTGTTGTCTGTTTTATCCGAAACGACTCGTACCGAGTATACCTCACGCAGCTTGCTGCCGAGATCCTCGAAGCCCTCTACGTCCGAGATAACGTCGATATACGACGAGTTGAGAAATACAGCTCCGAGCTTGCCTGAGAGTAGGTCGCTCACCATCGAGAATTTGTTCTTGTACTCTGTGTAGCTGATCTTTTTGCCGTCGCCGAGAGTTTTTTCAAGCTCGGCGATCGCCTCATCGGTGTTTTCGCGGTCCTCATCGCCGAGTATGCCGAATGCATAGCTCTCGAGGTCCTGCAGGTCCTTTGCGGGGTCGTCGGTGCGGACGTATATACCTACATGATTGCTCGATTCACGCTTGCCGATTATATCGCGCAGGGTGTCAACGCCCTTGGTCACCATATACGAGCCGAGCACGCAGGCGAGGGCGAGCAGCAGATTGAATATCATGCCGAGCGTCGGGCGCAGGAGGTGTCTGCCTCCCAGCGAGAGGATGGTCAGTACTCCGCAGAGCAGCAGTAGGATAACGCACAGCGGAATGAAGAATTTCAGCGGCAGCAGTCCGGACGACCACAGCAGCACACCGAAAACTATCACCGCGAGCGCTGCGATTATGTCTATGATGACGGCTGCGACAAGTCTGCGTCCTCCGCCGCGTATTCTGAGGGCGGTGGCGTCAAGCTCACTCCCAATATTCTTGTTTTCTCTCATTAAATATCTCCTATGTTCGTCTGTGTTGTCGGGCAATGTGCGGTGTGCTCGTTGCCTCGTACAAGGCATTAGACCGTCGGTCTGCCCGGTGCGGACGGCGCGTCTTACATAAGCCCACGGCTTGTAGGGTGATATGTCGGCATTTCCGATCCCGCGCGCCTATGCGGAGTGTAAAAACTGTGCTCATTATATCACCGTGCGGCGGCTTTGTCAATCATTTGCCTTTTTTACGGCTGTTTCGACAGCTGCTTTTTGCGGAAGTGCCGCCCGCGCTGCTCGACGGTTCCGAGGTACGGGCATTTCCGTTATATGCGGTGTCGTGGGAAACACACATTTTTCGGATCGTGCGGCGCGTCTGAAAAAAGCAAAAGGCAGAGCGCCGCCCTGCCTTTTGCCTTTGAAATAAAGGAGAATATAAAAGATGGAGGAATACAAGAAAGCAATTTAGAAAAAAATCGGAGAAAACAGGATAAATCTATGCAGAAAACCATGCGGAAAGGTATTGAGCGTACAGCTCTGACCGAAAAGGATCACGAATACTTGTTGGACAGGCGCAGATTGTCGGCTATCATAGCTATAAATTCGCTGTTGGTCGGCTTTCCTCTGTTATTCTGAATGGTAAAGCCGAAATACGAATTGAGTATATCGACATCGCCTCTGTCCCATGCGACCTCTATCGCGTGGCGTATTGCACGCTCGACGCGGGAGGAGGTGGTGGAGTACTGCTTTGCGACCGAGGGATAGAGTATCTTGGTCACCGAATTGATAACGTCGCTGTCCTCTATCGTCATGAGGATGGCGGTGCGCAGATACTGATAACCCTTGATGTGCGCGGGCACTCCTATCTGATGTATGACCTTTGTTACCTGCGTTTCCATATCGCCTCCCTCAAGCACACCGCGCGAGGGGGCGTGACGCTGAGAGGCGAGGTATGCGACCTTTTCGGTCAGATTAGCCGCGTCGACGGGTTTCATCATTATGTAGTCCGCGCCTGCCCTTGTCAGGTCGGAGAGCATCGTAGGTGTCATTGCCTCGGATATAACGAGGAATGCGGGCGGGGTATCGCCGCCGTAGCTGAGCATCTTGCAGCCCCGTATCAGCTTTGCACCGTCAAGTCCGGGCAGCCATGCATCGACGATGGCAATGTCGGGGTGGATAGTTCCGATCTTGCTGAGAGCGTCCTCTCCGTCACGCGCTTCTGCGATAACGGAATATCCGAATGCGCAGAGGCGTTCGCGGCAGCTGCGGCGGAACTCCTCGTTCGGATCGGCTATAAGTATGCTTGTTTTTTGTTCCATTATGTTTCCATTCCTTTCTTCGGAGCGCTCACGCATCGGCTCCGTCAGAGCTGTATATTCGGACGCTGCTCGACGGAGAGCCGCAAATTACAGAGTCCGTACTTCTGTTATTACGGCAATATTTTACCATAAAATGGAATATTATTCAATGCACGAATTGGAAAAATATTACACAATATTTCTGTTAAATTTTGTAAATTATATACAACAGAACTCAGCCGTCTCCTCTTATAAAGCCGGAGCAGATGACGGTATGCGGGGCGGTCGGTATATGTTCGCGCCGTGTAGACACGTGCGGCGTTTTTCGCGCCTGCGGCAGGTGCCGACTCGTCCCGACACATTTTGCCGATCTATCGGCGCGGCGGAGTCGCCGGCACAGCCGCGCCGCACAGACGAAGAGCGGTACGGCAGCCGCAGTCCGATACGCACGGAGTGCGGTATGTCAGCCGCCGGTACGTAAAACGCGGCGGCATCGACAGGGTGCATAGTGCGGAGCTGTACGGCAGCGTCGACCGGAGTGTGCAGCTGCGCGGCAGCGAGACCTCAGATACGGCGCGCAGCGTTGCGATGCCGATATCGCGGGTGCGGCATATACCGATACGCCGGAATCACTTCATTCTCTTCTTATATTTCAGGTGAAACAGCATTCTGCCGAGAACACTTCCCGCAACAACGGTCGCGGCGAAGCAAACGACGGCGGCAAGAATGCGCACGACCGGAACGGAGAAGTCTCCGTGCATGCTCAGTCCCGCGATCTCGCCCGAGCCGCGGCGTATGCCCCAGTGCCAGCTTCCCTTGGCGGACAGCTCGTACGGGCAGCGCTTTTCACAGCTTTTGTATACGGAGCCGACGGTCTCGGCACCGTTTGTTACAAATTTAGTAATATTCACGTTGAACTCCTTTCGGTAAAACGGCGGCGGTCACGGTATATTTTCTCCGCTTTGCCCGCAGTTATTCCCGTGGAAAATAACTGCTCTTGCGGAATGATGTCAATTCTCGAAGGAGAATAGTGCGCGCTTCGGCAGGATGTGCGATTTTTGACGCATTATGACCCTCAATATACCCGAGACATGGGTGAAAAATCTACTCAAAACGACGAAAATCTTCTTTTATCGGGCAATATCTGCCTTTTACTGTATATAATATAACACAAAAAATGGATTTCGTCAAGAAAAATATGCCATATTTTTAAAAGAGTCTTGACATTTTGCCGTCTCAATGATATAATCGTCGATGTAATATAATATTATGTATTATGTTATCTGAATAACAATATTCCTTTCACGTCGGTCTGCAATTGCAGATAGCAGGTCGGCAGGAATATCGAATCGAGCCGTTATCGGCTCGTGCGGAGAGAAAAATACGTGCAGTATCTGCCGCCTGCGGGAGCCTTCCTTAACTAAATAATTCCCGCTGACGGTACTCGTCTCCGATGGGTCGGGGGAGGTCGGACAATACCGATCTCCCCCGACCCTTTTTCGTTTTCGGCGGAGGAAAAAAATTAATATTTGAGTAGTCTTATCCTGTTGATTCGCAGGATCAAATCTGTTATAATTATTATCGGTACTATTGAATAGCGGTATTATACGTCACGAAACGCGTGCGGCATGCCGATACGGCACACGGTATGCGTTATCGTGTCATAAGCTCTGTACCGTGCTGACGATGCGCGGCGGCACGCAGACAATAGAATAAATAAAAAAAACGAAAACGGGGGGCGTAGCATGGGCTGCAAAAAGCGCAGCGGCGATTTTCTTTCCTCTGACGGACACAGCAGAACGAGTTGGTTTATCTGGACGCCCGAGGAGGCTGTGCCGTCTGCGATATTACAGATCTCGCACGGTATGTGCGAATATATCGAGCGTTACGAGAGTGAGGGCTTTATCGACGCTATGACCTCTGCGGGCTTTGTCGTCTGCGGAAACGACCATATCGGTCACGGCAGACGTGCGCAGGAGAACGGTGATCTCGGTTACTTTACCGATTTTAGTAATCTTGTCGACGATCTGCATACGCTGAACGGCATAGTGAGGCAGACCTATCGGTCGCTGCCGTACATCCTGCTCGGTCACAGCATGGGCTCGTTTGTGGCGCGTGAGTACATTGTCAAATACGACGATATCGACGGCGCGATAATATGCGGTACGAGCGCGGGAAATCAGCCGCTGCGTGCGGCGGTCATGCTCGCATCTACGCTTGCGCGGCTGCACGGCGAAAGGCATATCAGCCGCAGACTTGCGGTAATGTCCTTCGGCGGCTACAACGATGCCTTTGCCGATGAGCATGACGGTGATTCATGGCTGTGCTCCGATCCCGAGGTTCGCAGGCGATACCGTGCGGATCCGCTCTGCAATTTTACATTTTCGGTCAGCGCGTACCGCGAGTTGTTCCGGATGCTGTCGGATATCTCCGATAAGCGCGGCGAGCCGTGGAGCGCACGTGTGCCGCAGTCGCTGCCGGTGCTGCTCATAGCCGGAGATGCCGACCCGCTCGGCGAGAACGGTAAGGGCATACGCGAGGTATACGATCGGCTGTCGGATGCCGAGCTGTGCGAGCTGAGCATGAAGCTGTATCACGGCGGCAGGCATGAAATACTGAACGATGTTATGAAGCACGAGGTGTGCTCGGATATTGCCGAATGGATCAGGTCGGTCGCGACCGGGGTTGCGGCGTGCCGCGGCGCATCGGTGAAATGAAATATAAAGGTAATGATTTAAAGAAGCGCAGCACTGCGGAAAGGCGTTGTACAGAATGAAGAAAAATTTTAAAGGATATCTGCTGGCAGCAGGACTCATCACTGCGGCGATTGCTGCGGCTATCACCGTGAGCTGCCTCGGCAAGCACGGAGTCTACGGCGATGTCAACAGCGACAACAGCGTAGACTCCAGAGACCTTGTTCGCTTAATGAAATATATAGCGGCAAACGGTGACGGCGTAGAAGCCCACGGAGCCGATTTGAATGGAGATGGAATTGTGGACACAAGAGACCTCATCAGACTGATGAAATATATATCGGATCCCGAAAATAACAAGCCGAGCCCGATCGTTGAGGACGATGCGCTGCCCGAGGATCCCGACCGCTATACCGGCGAGTATTCCGAGGTAAACGGCGCACTTGCCGGCACAGACTCGCTCGGCAGGACCGTTCCGCTCACCGACTCCGGCATTAACGAAAAGAAGGTCGGTATATTCTACTTTCTTTGGCAGGGAGAGCACGGTACGGACGGTCCGTACGACAATGACAAGATAGTCGCCTCCGATCCGAGCGCCATCCGCTCCGAGGCGAATTGGCTTGCAGCGGGCGGCGGAGCTCAGGGTGCGCACCATTTCTGGGGTGAGCCGCTCTTCGGCTACTACCGCTCTGCGGATACGTGGGTAATGCGCAAGCATTTTCAGATGCTGAAGGATGCCGGTGTTGACTTCATCGTATTTGACGCGACGAACGGCTTTACATATACCGAGCGCGTCTATGAGATGATCGAGATATGGAACGAGTATTACGAAAAGGGCATTGATGTGCCTCAGCTCGCATTCTATACCAACTCGAACTCCGGCGCGACCATGCGTAATATCTACGATCAGATATACAACAATGCAGACCTGCGCAAGGCTTATCCGAATCTCGATAAGCTCTGGTTCAACTGGAACGGAAAGCCTATGATCGTCGGTGTCTCCGCAGAGGCGGACGACGAGCTCAAGAGCTACTTTACCATCAAGGAGTCGCAGTGGCCGAACGCGGAGCGTACCGACAACGGCAACGGCTTCCCGTGGATGGAGTTCGGCCGCTTGCTTACCGAGGATGCGGTGTACGGCGTTGACGGCAGACGCGAGGTCATCAGCGTCTCGGTCGCACAGCACTCGACAACGAGCCGCTTCAGCGCAACGGCATGGTACGGCGGAAACGACCGTACGCGCAGCTGGCACAACGGTGCAAACGATACCTCCGAGGGCGCGGAGCAGTACGGCTACAACTTTGACGAGCAGTTTGATTTCGCTATCGCTCAGGATACCGAGATGATATTCATCACCGGCTGGAACGAGTGGGTCGCACAGCGTCAGTCCCCGACGATGGTACCCGGCGAGCCGATACTCTTCATCGACTGCGCAACACCGAACTGCAGCCGTGATATCGAGCCTATGAGCGGCGGTTTCGGCGATAACTACTACATGCAGATGGCTGAGCGCATTGCCGAGTACAAGGGCAGCGCAAAGCGCGTAAACACGGGGCGCAATGTTACGATAGATGTGGGCGGCAGCTTTGCACAGTGGGAGAGCGACGAGATAACCGCCGTATATACCGACTACTCGAATGATATCGGTTCGAGAAGCATGACCGGCTTCGGCGGCATCCGCTACGACGATTACAGCGGAAGAAACGACCTTACCCTGATGAAGACCGCAAGAGGCAGGGATAATATCTATTTCTATGCCGAGACCGCGAACGACATCCGTTCGAGCGGTAAGGAGGGACGCATGACCCTCTTTATCGGAACGGGTGAGGAGAACAGCTTCAGCGGCTTCGGCTATGCAGTCAATCTCGGCAGCTCCGACGGTAAGAAGGCACCCCTTGTTCGCCTCGCGTCCGACGGCAGCAGCACCGTTATCGGTGAGGTGGATATGAAGGTCGAGGAGGATCAGATCATGTTTGCCGTACCGCGCTCGCTCATCGGCTGTGCGGACGGACTGGTCGATATAACCTTCAAATGGGCAGACGGCTTTGCGATAAACGACGGCAAGATCGACATCATGACCTTCTACTCGCAGGGCGATGCGGCTCCTATCGGAAGATTTGCATACGTTTTCTCCGAGAAGAAGTAGTGGGAATGTCCTAAAAAGTCCGGACCGAAAAATGAATAAGATATTATTTCGTTTTAGTACGGCAGAGAAGCCATGAGAAATTCGAAGGAATGAAATTCGCTTTTTCTGCGAGCGTCACTCCGAATATTATATCTATCCCTATCGTAAGACCACGGGTGCAGAGACGATTGCTGTACACGTGGTCTTTTTACTTGACAAAGCGTGGGCGCGGTTGTATAATAAGATGTAATATGCTTATTACGCCGATGCAGAACAGAGGAAGCAGAGAAGATGAATAGTGAAGTAACCGTTAGAACATTGAGCGTTAGGCGCGACGAGCCTAAGGAGATAAAGAGCCTGCGCGACCTTGTGGAAACAAGCGCCGAGCTGTACGGCGATAAGATACTGTATATATATAAGAGAGGAGAGGCGCGTTACAGTTTTTCCTATAACGACTATCGCAGAGACCTTTATCGTCTCGGCGAGGGTATGAGCCGCATAGGGCTTATGGGCAGGACAGTCGCCGTTATCGGCGAGAGCTGCCCGGAGTATATGACGGCATATATCGCGGCGGTCAGCGGAGGCGGCGTTATCGTTCCTCTCGACCGTGATCTCGGACACGCAGAGATCGCGCGCTTTGCCGATCTGAGCGGCGCAGAGGCTGTATTCTATACAGAGCAGTTTAACGACGTGCTGCCCTCGCTCGCAGAGCAGATGCCGCAGGTACGTTACTTCATACCGATAGCTCCCGCAGAGGGCTCGGATACTACCGACGGCAGCTCTTCCGCGGGAGATGCGGTCATTCTCCCGTATTCCGAGCTTCTTGCGCTCGGAGACAAGGCGATGGAGGAGGGAGACCGCAGCTTTCTTGATTATGACTGCACCGCCGATATGTCTCAAATGTCCGCGCTGCTCTTCACATCGGGAACGACCGGAACGAGCAAGGGCGTTATGCTCTCGCATGCAAACCTTGTCGCATCGGTCAACGCAGCCAGCCGCGGTACCATATTCGGACCGGACAATACATTTGTCGACCTGCTGCCCATGCATCACAGCTACGAGATAACCTGCGGACACCTCGGTGCCGCAAATC
This sequence comes from uncultured Eubacteriales bacterium, assembly GCA_900545935.1. Classification (GTDB taxonomy): domain Bacteria; phylum Bacillota; class Clostridia; order Oscillospirales; family CAG-272; genus UMGS911. The sequence continues at coordinate 18,152 of URAP01000010.1, read as the reverse complement.
TCGGCGGAACGGTATATATCAACGACAGTCTTAAAAATACTCTGCGTTCGATAACGACCTTCAAGCCCGACTCGCTTATCGTCGTGCCGCTGTATGTGGAGACGATGCATAAGCGCATATGGGCTGAGATAGCACGCAAGGGTATGACGCGCCGCGTCCGCGCTCTTATGAAGGCGTCCTCCGCAATGCACCGCGCGGGCATTGATATAAGAAGAAAGCTGTTCAAGCAGATACTCGACGGTCTCGGAGGAAATCTTCGCTACATCATCTGCGGGGGAGCGCCGCTCTCGCCCGAGCTTGTTCGCGATTTTGATGCTTTCGGCATTGAAATATGCGAGGGCTACGGAATTACCGAATGCTCGCCGCTTATCGCGGTCAACCGCCACGGCAAGGTGCGCCTGCGCTCGGTCGGTCAGCCGGTCGATAACTGCGAGGTGCGCATCGCCGATCCGTCTGCGGACGGCACCGGAGAGATCGAGGCGCGCGGCAGAAATGTTATGCTCGGTTACTTCGGAAACGAGGAGGCTACCGCCGAGGTATTCACCGAGGACGGCTGGTTCCGCACCGGAGATGTCGGCTGTATGGATGCCGACGGCTATATCTATATAACCGGACGAAAGAAGAATATCATCATCCTCTCCAACGGAAAGAATATATTCCCCGAGGAGATAGAGGAGCATCTGTATACCTCTCCGCTTATCGGCGAGTGCGTTGTCATAGGCAGAAAAAATTCTGCGGGCGATACGCGCATTACCGCCGTTATCTACCCGAGCGACGAGGCTGTCGAGCTCGAAGGAAAGAGCGAGGAGGAAAAGCTCGCGCTCATTCGCGACGCGGTGAACACCATCAATCGCAGTCTGCCGGTCTATAAGCAGGTTCGCGATGTCGAGCTGCGCAGCGAGGAGTTTGAAAAGACCACCACGCGTAAGATAAAGAGATTCCTTGTCAAGTGATGCGGCATCTGCTGTGTGCTTGTTATTTCACCATCATGCGGCTAACCGCTTGAAATACAACAAAAAAATCACTCTTAACGGAGGAGAATATTATGTTTGAAAAGATCAAAAAGCTGCTCGTTGACGAGCTTCAGGTAAGCGGCGATATCACCGAGGATTCCGCACTTGCAGAGCTTGGAGTCAACTCTCTCGAGCTGGCAGACCTTGTTATGCACTGCGAGGAGGAGTTCGGCGTTGAAATAAGCGACGACGATATACGCACCTTTATCACCGTAGGCGACCTTGTTCGCTTCCTCGAGAGCAAGCAGAAGTAAGCCCTTCCGCTCTGTGCGGACCCACGGAAAACTGAATATTAAAAAAATCGGAGCGATACGGCATCCCGGCGACTGCGCTTTGCCGCAGCATATCGGGTATACGATCCCGCTCCGACCGAAAGGAGGCGATGTATCATGTCCGCGGGGAGTAAAATAATTCTTGTGCTGCTGATACTCGTCCTTCTTTTTTTTATGGTTCTGTTCGGCAGACGGATGCTGTGCGCTCTGCGCGAGCGTCGGCTGCTGCTCAGCGGCAGGGGCGGCTGCGGCTATCTGCGCGAGCTGTACCTCACCGCATTCGGCAAGCAGTGCCGTGTGCTGCGTGATATCTATCTCCACCGTGACGGAGGGGCGGGCGGTTCGCTCTGCCTTGTGCCTATGGTGGTCGTATGCCGGGGCGGGATATTTGCCGTCGAGGAAAAGCATATGGACGGCTTTATCGAGAATCCCATGCGCGGCGATTGGCGGCAGTTCCACGGCGACCGTATAGTTCAGTTTCAGAACCCCTGCGAGCGAAACGCGGTACATATCGCCGCTATACGCCGTCTGCTTGATGCGCGCGGCATTAAGTACGGCAGCGCAAAGGGAATAGTTGTCTTTACCGGTCATGACTATCGGTTTAAGAATAATTTCGCTCAGGTGCTGTCTGCGGAGGGCTCGCTCGACTATCTCGGAGGCGAGATGCGCGGTCGCATTATCACACCGGAGCAGGTCGATACGATCTGCCGGGTGCTTAAGCAGCAGAATCACAGAATAAGAACGCACGGCTGATATGCATCGTCGGCTGTGCGTTTTTCTCTGCTTTTTGCGGTATTCTTCGGGTGATATATGACTTTCCGTTTTTTATACCGTTGATTGAGCTTGTCGAATTGCGCTGTAAGATGTTGACAAATCTGCTCGCGGATGGTATACTTTTAGTTGTCGACGGCGCATAACATTTGATGAGTTTGCCGTCGGCGGGACATTCGGAAATCATATATGCAGTAAACAGAAAGGGAAAAAAGAATGAAGAACAAGATCATGCAGTGTATCACCGCTGCCTCGCTCTCGCTTGCAATGCTCGCATCACCCGTGCTTACGAACGGAATAGCAGCCGAGGAGGAAGCTCCGCACTATTATATAACCTATTACCGCGATGCGCAAAAAAAGCAGAAGGTCGATCTCTCGGAGATAGCCGATAATGCACCTGTCTATTATACCCTGATCCCGGCTGACGGCTGCTTTATCTATACCTTGAAAACAAACGGCACCTATACAGACGATGAGAAAATGATATTCGCATCCTCCGACCGCACAGTAGATATAAGCTCATATCTTGCCGGTGATATTACCGGCGACGGCAAGCTCAATACCCGCGATATCGTCAGAGGAATGAAGTATATAGCGGGGAGCTTCGGCACAGGAGAGATACACAACGAGCAGCTCACGGCTTTTGATTCAAATTTCGATACTGTTATTGACGTTAAGGATCTTGTCCGTGCAATGAAGCTGATCGCAGGCGCCGATGTTGATCTGAGCTTGGAATGGTACGGCGGCAGGCAGCTGTCGTATAAGCATAATTATTATTATTCGGCATTGACCCGTGAAATGGGCAATGTTTCTCAGTTTTATATTAGTACCATAAACACACTTGAAGAGTTCAATGAATATATCAGCGCCGCTCAGCGGGTATTCGATTACGATGCGGACCTGAACTTTGTCGATGAGCGTGAAAAAGACCGCTATAAGGGCAGAACGGTCGATGCGGAAGCGCTGAAAGCTCGGTACAATGAGGCATTTTTCAGCAACCATACGCTTATCGCAGCGTCTATCTATTCTATCGACGAGTCGACCGAGCCTATTCTGCTCGATGTTATGGAGGACGGATATAATATCCCGTGCGTTGAGTTTAGTTACAGGCTGTTCAATTATGACGAGGATTATGGATTGTTCGGTGCGGTCGATTGCTTCGTGCATAATTTTATCGAGCTTGATAAGATAAATTATGTTCCGGAATACGAGGACGGAGAAATCATTGTCGGACGATATGTTATTCGCGGATTGCAGGAATATAACCGTGTGACGGGCTGACAGACGGCACGGCGAGCTGTTCGGCAACGGTTTCGGCACTTTTGCGGCTCTGACCCGACTGTGTTGCTTCGGCTATGAAGCTTGTTTCGGCTTTAATGTGATATAATGATAGCCGAACTCGACTTTTGGTTGAATTATGATGTTTCATCATACAAAAATATTGACATCTTTTTACGATAGTATTATACTTGTCATGACAAAATTTTCTCGATTTACATGTGTTACAGAAAGGAAAGATAATATGAAAAAGGATTTTGCAAAACGTATCGCGGCGGCTTCGCTCTCGCTTGCAATGCTCGCCGCACCGGTGCTGTCGGTCGGCGTAGGCGCGGAGGAAGAGGCTCCGCTTTATACCGTCAGCTTCTATCGCGATGCGGAAAAGACACAGGCAGTCGAGCTTTCAGAGGTCGCTGAAGGAGAGACGGTGTATTATACCGTTGATATGCGTGACGGCTGCTTCTATACCTTTCTTAGCACGAACGGCTCTTATACCGATAATGAAAAGATGATATTCAATACCGCGGACCGCGAGGTTGAGGTTGATGCATATCTTGCCGGAGATATCACCTGTGACGGCGAGCTCGATACGCATGATATCGTCAGAGGTATGAAATACATATCGGGCACATTTGAGGTCGGAGAGCTATCAAACGATGCGCTTATCGCATTTGACTCCAATTTTGACGGCATGATCAATGTCAAGGATCTTGTTCGCGCCATGAAGCTGATCGCCGGAGTTGATGTCGATCTGGGCATATACGCTTATTGCGGTGCGAAAATGGCCTTCACCGATACAGTAAGGTACTCTGCAATAAATGCAGATGCAAACACCGATGCGTTTTATGTTGATATCATAACCTCGCTTGATGAGTTCAATGCCTATATTAAAAATGCCGCTGTGATTTACGATTACGACGGCGAGCTTATTTTTGCTAACGAGTCCGATGCGGAGCGATACAAGGATCGTATGGTCGACGTTGACGCTCTCAAGGCAAGATATAATGCCGACTATTTCAATACGAATATGCTGATAGTTGCAACGCTTCTGTCCATCGACGAGGCGACCGACCCGGTAATTAACTCTGTTACAAAGCTCGGCCTTGGAACACCCTGTATTAATGCAGAGTATCGTTGGGAGAATGCCGGCAGCGATCCGGTAGGCGCTATCGGCTGCTATGCGCATCATTTTATTGAAACGGAAAAGATGACCATGAATCCCTCGTATAACGGCGACGATATGTTTTATGCTGCTGGGCTTAACATCAAGGGAATTCAGGAGCTTCTTACGGCAGTCGGCGGCTGATATACTGCGATATCACGGTGCGGCGCATGTGATTCGGCGCTTGTATATTACATGATAATTAAAAGTGCATGTTAAGGTTTGAATTTTAACATGCACTTTTGTTTTTATATATTATTTTTACTGCCTTTTGCTATGCTTCATCAGCTCGTCGAGCCGGTAGCTGTCCGCGCCCATATATTCCGCCTCCTCGGGCGAATGTGTTATCAGCAGAACGGTGTCGGAGTGCCGGAGCACCACCTGAATCACACGGCGCTTCAGCGCAGGGTCAAGGCCGCGAAACGGTTCGTCGAGCAGCAGCAGGGGACGATGTGATATCAGTGCCCTGGCTATGGCGACACGCTGATTCATGCCGCCGGAGAGCTGACTCGGAGTTTTTTGCTGTGCCTGCTCGTCAAGACCGAGTGACGATAGCAGCTCCGATGCCTCACGCAGTGCTTCGGCATAGCGCTTTTTGCCGAGCGGTGAGAAGAGCGCGCAGTTGTCGAGAGCGCTGTGCCACGGCAGCAGCCGCTGCTCCTGAAATACCGGTGCGCACATGCCTGGCTCAAGTCCGAGCAGCTCGCCGCTGTCCGGCTTGACCTCGCCGCACAGCACGCCAATGACCGTACTCTTACCTATTCCGGATGCTCCTGTCAGCGCGGTAATACGGTGTGCCTGCAGCGTAAGGTCAAGCTCATACAGCACCGCCTTGTCACCGTAGCTCTTGCATATCCCGCGCAGTGCGATATCATGAGTGAGCGCCGCTGCACCGACGTGTTTTTTCGGTGCGCCGATCGGTTTCGCATCGGAGGCATCACTCTCATATTCGCTTATGTCGGCGGTTTTCTCCGTATCGGCAGCATAATACTCCGTGTCGGCAGCATCATTTCCCGGCAGGCTTATGTCGTCACCGTTCTCAGACTCACCCGCATTGCTTGTCGTGCCGTCGATATCGAACCTTGCCCGCATTCCACGGCGCTTTATCAGTACGCAGAGCAGCTTTGATATCAGCATGCTAAGCAGAATGACGGTCACGGTCCATGCGAAGAGATCGGTGGTCTCGAGATAGAGCTTTGACCTATATACGTTTGCGCCTATCGAGTGCAGCGGAACGGCGAGCACCTCGGCGGCGACACCGGATTTCCACGCGAGACCGAGAGCCGTCGACAATCCTGCCGATAAGTCGGGAAGCATGGACGGCAGATATAGCTTGCGCAGTACGACCGTTCGCGGCAGTCCGTAGATACGGCAGAGCGAGACGAGACTGCGGTCGATGCCCGCAAGCCCGGCGCGGGTGTGCGATGCCACGACCGGTATCACTATCAGCATGACTATAAGCGAGGGAACGAGCTGCTTGCCTATCCAAACGAGGGTCAGAATAATGATGGATGCGACGGGGGTCGCGGTTATGATGCTGAGCAGCGGCGACAGCAGCAGCTCGGCGGTGCGGCTGCGCTCGCACAGATATCCGATAAGAGTACCGAGCAGTACCGCGAGCAGATAGCCCGCCATTATACGGCAGAGCGAGCCTCCGACCGATGCGAGAAAATCCTCCTCGCGAATGAGGTAGAACAGCCGCCGCAGTACCGCAAGCGGAGAGGGCAAAAGCACCTCGGTGCCTACGGCATCGGCACCGAACTGCCATACGGCGAGCCAAAATACGACCGCCGTAGCGCGCAGCAGGGGAGAAAAGCGCGGAGAGCTGCCTTTGCCGTTTTTTCTATCGGTATGTGCGCCGCCTATGTGCTTGCTGCCGTTGTATATGCCGTCAGTATTATTGCTGCTGCTCGGTTTATTTACCTTGCCGCCGTTGTCACCGACGTTATACGTCGAGCATCTGTCGCTGTTTTGCATTATGCTGTCCTTTCTCTCTGCCGAGCGAGTATTTCGTATATCAAGGCTTTTCGTAATGATGCGGAATAATAGTTATATTGTGATTTAGGAAAAACGGAATTATCGTAAAAAACGATAATTCAAAAAATGGGGATGTCGTAAAAGTCAGTGCCTTTTTGACATCCCCGAATAGTTGCATTATTTTCTGTCACCGACCGATTGATGACTGTAATAGTACTGGACCGTTCTCAGTCGATGCAGCACATCCTCCTCCTGCTCGTCCAAAACATAGGTCAAGCCGTTCTGCGTAAAGCATGCGCCGCTCGAGTGAACCACAGGCAGGGTCTGCATGCAGTCATCCATAAATTGCATATATGCGTTTCCGGTCCATCCGCAGAGGCTGAATATCTTGTTCATCAGGTAGTACGGACCGATGCGGTCGCCGCTGCCGCCGAAGCTGTCGCCGAGCACCGCCTTAGCCGCATCGTTTGCCCAGATGTAGTAGGGGGTGCAGTAATAGTTGCAGAAGCCGTCCTCGTCCGACAGCTCGAGGCTGATGCCGAGCTCCTTATAGCCGCTGTTTCCGTCGCCCATCCACGGCATATGGTCGCCGAACATGACGAGCAGTACGGGACGGTCGGAGGCGCGGAGAGTCTCGAGCGCCTTTGCAAACTCCTCGCCCGACCGACGTACGGTGTCGAGGTAGTTATTCAGCATGGTGTAGGTCTCGTTCGAGAAGCCGGTATTTGCCACGTATTCGCGGTCAAAGAGGCTGTACTCGGTATCGTACGGACCGTGACCCTGAAATGTTACGTTAAAGGAGAAGTACGGGTCTCCCGCGCCCTCCGCATTCTGCTGCCAGAGCGAGATGATGTTTGGTACGAGAATATCGTTGTCGGCGCAGTACGAGCCGCCGGAGAGATTAAAGTAGGTGTCCTCGGCAAAGTAGTAATTGTCAAAGCCGAGGTATTTGTTTACGTTCTTGCGGTTGTAGAACCAGTCGTTTCCGGTGTGGCTGCCCTCAACGCGATAGCCCTCGGATGCGAAATAACGAACGTAAGAATTTGTATTCTTGGTATACGACGGCTGAAATTCGTAGCCGGTGAGATAGCTGCGCTCGGTAGATATCGTTCCGCCGGCGAAAACATCGTCAACGAGGTAGCCGGAGTAGCATTCCTTTTGCAGCTCATGCCAAAAGGCATACGGATCCTCGGTGAAGGTCAGCCCGTCAAAGCGGGTGAAATCGCTGTATGCTTCGAGCATTACGGAGATGATATCGACCTTTTTATCGACGGGGATGTGTTCGTCCTCGTATTCGGCGAGTATATCCGCACCGCTCTGCTCAACGTAGTTTTCCGGCGGCTTGTCGAATGCGGTCGAAAAGCTGTGCAGAAACGGATAGAAGCAGCCGCGGGACAGATACTGGTCGATGCTCGACCATACGTCGATATGCTCGGTATTGTCGTAGGTCTCATACACATTGTCGCTCATATAGAAATTCATGCCGAGAACGGCGATAACGACCGCGAGCAGCAGCGATACGAGCCGCACATAGCGGATCCTTATCCTTGCCTCGAACAGTAGTCGGATAACGACGCAGTACAGCAGCAGAAATACCGCGAGCAGTATCATTATCGGGGTGAATTCTATGGTATATCTGTCGGAGATGTTTGCAGCCTCCGAGAGGTTCACGATATCCGCCGCGATGAGCGGATCGCTGCGCAGCATGATCTTAAAGTAGTTGCCGAGCGCGAAGCCGTAGGTTACAGCTCCCGAGAGGAAGCATGCGACCGATACGCGGTTTGACAGCAGATAGAATATCGCGCAGAGAAACAGCGCCGGCAGTGCATTCAGCACGAATATCATCGGGTGTGAGAAATATGAGCTGAAGAGCGTCAGATTTGCCGCAAACGGACGCGAGGCATAGTAGAGGTGTATCGCGGTCCAGAACAGCGAGCTTGCGAGCATAATGCAGATCGACACCGCATATTTCAGTATCCAGTGGCGCACATAGTCGGCGCGGGAGAGATACAGTCTTGCTCCGTCGGTCATTATGCGGCGGGATGCGCGGCGCATTATCGGCGAGCGCATGGTGCCGTATGCGGTGTACTCGCCCTCGGGCAGCTCACGCAGATCGCGGTAGACGCTGAAGGTCTCGCTGATGGGGGAATACTCACCCGCGACCGTTTTCATTCCGGTCAGCTGCTCTATCACCTTGCGCGGGTGGGTGCTCAGCACCGTTACGTTATCGGGTGGGAGATGCAGCCGCTTTTTGTTTTTCCGCGCAAAGGCGGTCACCGACAGCTCGGGTACGTCAAGCTCGCGCAGGAACGACCAATGCTTTGCGAGATATTTCTGCCGGCTGATGATGTGAAAATAGTAGAGAAAATCATATAATAAATATATGAAAGCAAACTTCCACAGCGAGAGCTTTCTCCTGCGGCAGAAGGCATACAGCTTTCGCTCGAGTGCACAGTTATATATTCCGTGTTCAAATACAATATAGTTCATTACAGTGTCTGCCTCGGCGCACGGCGCGGGCATTCCTTTTTATATTTTTGCATTTTTCTGCCGTACCGGCTGCCTGCGGCGCGGTAAGAGGCAGTGCGCTTTTTTCGCGGATCCCGTGATACATTTTTCGAGTTCTATCGACCTAAAATTATATCACGTATACGGTATATGTGTCAAGTGCGAAATGCCTATGTCGGACGGGAGCATGGCACGTTCGGCGCGCGGAGGACATTTTCTTATGCGGCTCGCCGTGCCGGAGCGCTGTCGAATATGGGAAGGAGTCGAAGAGAGCGTGCGCTTGAGACGGAATATACAAAAATTCCGCCGCCTGTGGAGAACACGGGCGACGGAACCTCGGGTCAATTACTTGGCGCTGCCGTAATAAAAGTCGTCTGCCGGCAGCTTTCCGCCGACCGATGTCGGATCGGCATCGAACAGCACGGAGAGGAAACCGCTGAGCTGTGCCTTCATCTCATCGCCTGCAAGGTAGAGAATGTTGCAGTTCGGCAGCGCTTTCTTTGCGATAGCGGCAGAGGGAACAATGCCGCAGTCGGCAATGATATCCGCAGCGTCGTCGGCGGTATTTATATAGTCGACCGAAGCATGATATTCCTCGAGGAACTTTTCCACAGCCTCGGGATACTCCTCCGCAAACTCTGCGCGGACGACAACGCAGCCCTGGAGCAGGCTCGACTCGTCGCCGGCAACGCTTGCCCACTCGGTCGTGAGGTTGAGCGCGGTGCGCAGACTCTCGGGACCCTTGGTGAGGGTGGTGGTTACGTTCGGCTCGGGGAGAACACCGAGTGCGACCTCGCCGGATATCATTTTTGTCGCAAGCTCGCTGTGCTCGCTCAGATATTCTACGGTTACGTCTGTCCCCGGCTCGAGCCCGTTCTTTCTGAGAATATAGTTAAGGATATATTCGGGGGTGGATGCCTGACCGGTGGAGTAGACGGTCTTGCCGCGCAGATCCTCAACCGAGTGGATGGTGTCGCCGTTTTCGAGAACATAGAGAACTCCGCCGGTGTTGACAGCCGCGCAGAGGACCTTGCCGCCGGTCTTGTTATACAGTGATGCCGCAAGGTTGGTGGGCAGCGCCGCAATGTCATACTCACCGCTGATGACCGATGCCGCAACTGCGGGAGGATTGGTGTCGACGGTGAAGTTGTAGCTCAGCTCGGTCTTTTCGCTTTTTGAGTCGGCGATGAGCTTTGCCGCGCCCATTCCGGTAGGACCGGCAAGGACTGCAACGTTAATGTCGCGGTCGGGAGTCTTGATCGGCTCCGCCTCGGTCGTTTCGGGTGCTGCGGTCGTTGTCTCGGCAGTAGTCTCCGCTGGCTTTGCCTCGCCGCAGGAGCCGAGACCGATGACCGATGTCAGGCTGAGTGCGAGCGCAAGCAGCGAATAAAGAATTCTGTTCTTTTTCATAGCTTTTCCTCTTTCTTTTTAATTATCATTGATGGCTGCAAACAGTTTTTTCCGGGAATGTAAGAAGCCCGATGGGGATAAGTGAGATTTTATGCTTTGTGCTTTTCGCATTTCAGAGAATCTTATAGGTTTGTGCTGTCTTGGACTTTCGGGAGTTCGGGGATAGATAAAATAGATGCAGAAGCGTCGAAAATTGTCACGTCGTCGTACAATTGTACGGCAGAGGCGATTTTCGGCGGTAGAAAAAGCGGATAATTATTCCTTCGGAGAAATCCGATAGGATTTCATCTGATTTCACAGCATTTGTGCTGAATAAGAAGCCTTACAAATGCGTTTTATCCGCTTTTTCGGTCTGCGCTTTTTTAGCCGACCCGAAATGGGGAGAGATAAAATCGTTTGGAGTGTTCGATTTCGTCGCGCAAGGCGTACAAGCGTACGTCGTGCGGCGAAATCGGGCGCAGAAAAAGCGAAAACATCAAATTTTAAGCAGGAATCCGTCAGGATTCCGACCCCTTATCAGCTATATGGGACATACAAAAAAACAATTATCATAGCTTGTTTTCGCTTTTTCGGTCCGGACGATTTTAGCCGACCCGAACACGTTCGGTTACGAATACCCACCGCTCATCCTCATCGACTGCGGGAGCATGACTGTCCGCTCCAAGCACCTCACATACGGCAAAGCCGTTACGAGCAAGGGCGTTTTCAAGCATTCGGCGGGTATAGCAGCGCTCGCGCTGCACCTCGTCGCTTCGCTCCCACAGACCGTTTTCACGCTCCGAGAATACAGAGAGATAAAAATCGCATATTCCCGTCTTTTCATTGTAATCGTTCTCCCATGCGCAGAGAACGCCCTCATCCTCTATAACATAGTCGCGAGTGCCGTAAATATCGCGGAACTTGTGCGGGGTATTGACATCGAAAATAAACACTCCGCCCGGCTCGAGATAGTTTGCAAGCGCGCCGAGGCATCGATCGAGGTCGCCCCTGCCGCACAGATAATTAAGCCCGTCAAGGCAGCAGACAGCCGCGCCGACAGTGCCGTAAAGCTCGAGGCTGCGGATATCCTGACATATGTAGAGCGGATGCTTTCCGCCGTGCACCTCCGTGCTCATGCGCTGCGCCTCGGCAAGCATATCCTCCGAGCAGTCAACTCCTATCATATCGTAGCCGAGTGCGGCGAGACGTCGCGTGACCGTCCCCGTGCCGCAGCCGAGGTCGAGAGTCAGTTCGTTCTCCGAGCGGCGGCGCTGTTTGATCGTTCGGTCGATAAACTCCGCTATACCGTCGTAGTCAACCTCGCTGTTCAGCTGTTCATAATACGGTGCAAGGGCGCTGTAGCTCGGTTCACTCATCTTTTCCTTCCCCCGTACCTGTCTTTTTCGATGCCTTGGCAGGCTCTGACTGCTTCCTCTGCTCCGCGAGGCGCGAGAGCACGGTCTTATAGCCGTCCTCGCCGTATTTCAGACAGCGATTGACTCGGCTGATGGTTGCGGTACTGAGCCCAGTCTCCTCGGTTATACGGGTATATATACAGTTCTCGGAAAGCATACTCGCGGCAAGAAGCCGCTTGGACATCTCGCGTATCTCCGCTATCGTGCACAGGTCCTCAAACAGACGGTAGCACTCGTCAACGTCGCGCAGCGTAAGCATCGCGCGCATCAGCTCGTCGGTATTTTCGTCCCGATAGCTGTTAGCAGGCATATTATTGCCCCCTTTTCATTTTTTTGTATCATACAGTGCCGTGCGCGTCAATACATCTCCGTCCGCTCAGGCACTTCAATACTTTAATACACTGATATGATACCACGTAAAATCAAATAAGTAAAGCGAAAAAAATTAACATTCACTTAGAATTTACATTTTGGGAGGTTAAAAAATCGTCCGGACCGAAAAAGCGCTTGTGAAGGCTAAAAAAGCGCAGACCGAAAAAGCGAAAACAGGCTGAAATTATTTGCCTTTAGTATGTCCCATAAAGCAGATAATGGGTCGGAATCCTTACGGATTCCTGCATGAAGTTTTATGTTTTCGCTTTTTCTACCGCCGAAACCCGTCTCTGCCGTACGCTTGTACGGCGACGAGTCGTGTTTCGACGCTTCTGCATCTTTTTTATCTCTCCACGCGGCGGTTCGGCTAAAAAAGCGCAGACCGAAAAAGCGAAAACGGACTATGATAATTAATCTTTAGTATGTCCCATATGGCGGGTAATGTGTCGGAATCCTTGCGGATTCCTTCAAAAGGCGAAATGATGTTTTCGCTTTTTCTACCGCTGAAAATCGCCTCTGCCGTACGCTTGTACGGCGACGTGACGATTTTCGACGATTCTGCATCTTTTTTATCTCTCCCCGGCTCGTGTCGGCTGAAAAAACGCAGACCGAAAAGGCTCTAAGATATTTGAGCTTAGCTTGAGATTAAGCAGATGGTGTGAGAGAAGCTACGGACGTGTTTGCCTCCCCTGTGTAAGGGGAGGTGGCACGGCTTGCCGTGACAGAGGGGCTGTTGGAAACTCAATCTTCTGCTACCAAACTCCTCCTCTCTGCATCGGAAAGGTTGATAAAATCCTATCGGATTTCTCCAAAGGGAATAATTATCCGCTTTTTCTACCGCCGAAACCCGTCTCTGCCGTACGCCGGTACGGCGACGAGTCGCGTTTCGACGCTTCTGCATCTTTTTTATCTCTCCATGCGGCGGTTCGGCTGAAAAAGCGCAGACCTGAAAGTTTTTGTGGAACGGAAAAAAGATTTTAGTCTCAAACAATAGCGAGACGCTGAAAGAGTCAGAATATAGTGAGTTTTCTGAGAGAGAAAGCGCAGACAGAAGCTTTCTCCGAGAGGTTGCGTGTACACTTTAAAATGAGAAAGCTCTCTGAAAGGAAAAGCGCGGTCTGAAAAATCATCAAGGACATTAAAAAAGGATGTTTTAGTTTAAAAGGAGCGGACTTCATTGTTCCTTGAATACTATAAAACATCACCATATTGCCCGAGGCGGCATAGAAATTAAATAGAAGAACACATTGCTCCGATAGGAGCCGGACATATAAATTACATCGGAACACACACCACACCCACGGTTTAATATTTACATAGCACATACAGCGAATACACAGCGACTTCAAGACGATTTGTAACAGCATATAATCACTTATTTATTTATTGTAAGGAGATTTCTGTCATGATGACACTCGATGAGCTTCGTGAGATCAGAGCAAAGCTGGATGCGGGCAAGATCCCGCCTCCGCCAAAGACCTCTTATGTTAACAACCACATTCATACAACGTATTCGTTCTCGCCCTACACGCCTACCGAGGCAGTCTATATCGCATGGAAGAACGGACTCGGCACGGCGGGAATAATGGATCATGATTCGACTGCGGGCGCACGCGAATTTCTCGAGGCAGCTGACATTCTCGACATGCCGGTGACCTGCGGCGTAGAGTGCCGGGTAGATATGTCGGATACGGTGCTGTGCGGCAGACGCATCAATAACCCCGATCAGGTCTCGGTAGCATATGTCGCAATGCACGGTATACCGCACTGCAATCTTGAGAAGGTAAACGACTTTTTCGCGCCCTATCGCGCGGCGAGAAATGTCCGCAACCGCGCCATGTGCGAGCGGATAAACGAGCTGATGGAGCCGTACGGGATAAGCGTCGATTTTGATACAGATGTTCTTCCGAACTCAAACTATGCAAAGGGAGGAACGGTGACCGAGCGCCATCTGATGTTTGCCCTTGCTAAAAAGATAGTCGAGCGTTATCAGCTGCCCGAGCAGGTAGTTGCCTTTCTCGGAGACGAGATGGGCATGAAGCTCTCGGACAAAAATCGCCGCAAGCTGCTCGACGCTCATCCTGATTTTTATGTTTACGATCTTCTCGGCGTGCTGAAGAGCGACCTTATCGGAAAGGTGTACATACCCGCGACAGACGAACTTCCGGATGCCATGACCTTTGTCAAGATGGTGCACGACAACGGCGGTATCGCTGCGTATGCATATCTCGGAGATGTAGGCGATTCTGTAACCGGAGACAAAAAATCACAGCGCTTCGAGGATGAATATCTCGACGCGGTCGTCTGCGTGCTTCAGGGTCTCGGCTTCGATGCCGTTACATATATGCCTACTCGCAACTCACCGGAGCAGCTTGCCCGTGTTATGAATATCTGCCGTCTGCATAACTTCTTTCAGATAAGCGGAGAGGATATAAACTCACCGCGCCAGTCGTTTGTATGCAGCGCGCTTGACGACCCGCATTTCCGTCATCTTATCATCAATACATACACGCTTATCGGCTACGAAAAAATCGCAAGCGAGAATATCAGCGCCGCGCGTGAACGTTTCTCCGAGATTTTCAATAAATAAGCGGGAGGAGAAATTAAGATGAATTTGCACGGCGCTTTCGCTGAACTGACTGTGACGAGCTTTTATGTTATCGCAATGACAGTAATGAGCGTTTTGGCATTACTGGTCTTCATAATTGATAAGAACCTTGCTCGCCGGGGCACATGGCGTATTTCCGAGGCGGCATTGTGGTTTTTTACGGTTTTCTTCGGAGGCGTCGGCTCGTTTGTAGGAATGCATCTAATGCATCATAAGACTCGCCATACAAACTTTCGCATAGGTGTTCCGATATGTGCGCTGCTTCAGCTTGCCGCGCTCGCAGCTCTGATAGTGCTTACCTGATGTGTTACGTGTGTTGACCCCGATGCCTGACTCTTCGAGCGCAAGAAAATGCCGATTATTCGAGCCAACTGCATAATTATAAGATCCGCCGTCGAGCCTACGCGGCGGATTTTTTATATCGGCATCTTCTATGAAGCGTCAAGGCACAGCTGTATACCGTGTGCGATGGCGCAATTATTGTCAGCTCTATAGAGTATAATGCAGACGTTGTATGTGAGTTATAAGATACAATAGCAGGAAGATGACGGATGTGTGGCTGTATACACCCGACAGCGGATTTTTGCCACCCGACGTTGAAAACTTTCACGCATGCTATTGCAATTCCCGCCGATGTATGGTATATTATAGGGTGGTATGTTTGTCCGTGCGGTATAATTGCATCGCTGTGTCGATTTTGCCGTGCGCGGCACATAAATAACGAAAAAAGGTAACTTTTATGCTGACTATCAAGAAGAGATTATCGGAGAAGCTCGCCTCGGTCATGGAGGCGCAGTTCGGCAATGCTCCTGCGGCAGAGGAGCTCTGCGCCATGCTCGAGTACCCTCCCGACAACACAATGGGTGATATCGCACTGCCGTGCTTTAAGCTCTCGCGCACGCTCCGCAAGGCACCGCCCGTAATTGCTTCGTCGGTAGGCGAGGCGCTGGCAGCGGATCTGCCTAACGGCATATCCGAGGCGGTATGCGCCGGCGGATACCTTAATTTCAAGGTGTCAGACGGCTATCTGCGAGACGACCTTGTCGAGCGCATACTCCGACCGGGCGAGATCCCCTACGGTGGATCGGATGTCGGGCACGGCAAGACGATAGTCCTCGACTATTCCTCGCCGAATGTGGCTAAGCCCTTTCACATCGGGCATCTCGGAACGACGGTTATCGGTCATTCTCTTAAAAAGCTGCATCAGTTCGCAGGCTATAATTGCGTCGGCATAAACTATCTCGGCGACTGGGGCACTCAGTTCGGTAAGCTAATCACCGCATATCGCCTCTGGGGTGACCGCGAGATGATAGAGCAGGGCGGCATAGACAAGCTCGTTGAGCTGTATGTCCGCTTCCACGAGGAGGCTGAATCCGACCCGACTCTGAACGACCGTGCTCGCGAGGAGTTTGCCAAGCTCGAGCACGGAGACGAGGAAAACCTTGCGCTCTGGCGTTGGTTCGTCGACCTGAGTCTGCGTGAGTATAAAAAGACCTATGCACAGCTTGATATCGAGTTTGATTCGTATAAGGGTGAGAGTTTTTATACCGACAAGATGCCGGCACAGGTACAGAAGCTGCGCGATATGGGATTGCTCAAGATCGACGACGGCGCATCCATTGTCGACCTTGAGGAGTACGGAATGCCTCCATGCCTGATACTGAAAAAGGACGGCTCCACCCTCTATCCTACCCGTGATATCGCGGCAGCGGTATACCGGAAGGAGACCTACGATTTCGATAAGTGTATCTATGTTACCTCTTCCGCTCAGTGCCTGCACTTTGCTCAGTGGTTCAAGGTGGTGGAGCTGATGGGATATCCGTGGTACGGCGGACTTGTTCATGTGCCGTACGGCACTGTAAGCATCAACGGCGAAAAGCTCGCTACCCGTACCGGAAACGTCATTTTGCTTCGTGACCTTTTTGCTCAATCGATAGAAAAGGTCCGCGAGATAATGACCGAGAAGGGCAGAGAGCTTGAGGATATGGACAGCGTAGCCGAGGCGGTCGGTGTCGGAGCTATCGTATACTACTACCTCTCCGGCAGCCGCATTAAGGATATCAGCTTTATGCTCGAGGATGCGCTTTCGTTTGACGGAAATACCGGACCGTATGCACAGTATACCTATGCGCGCACCTGCTCTATCCTCTCCCGTGCCGACAGTATTCCGGATGCGGCGGCAGCAGAGGGAGCACCTCTGTGCGATGCGGAGCGCGAGCTGCTGCGTACGCTTGCACTCTTCCCGGAAAAGGTCTCGGATGCGCTTGAAGCATATGAGCCGAGCATCGTCACACGCTATATCTATCAGCTCTGTGCTGCATTCAATAAGTTCTATCACGATTGCTCCATCGCGCATGCAGAATCGGATGCTGTCGGCGCTTCGCGTCTGCGCATGACCGCTGCGGTTCGCGATGTACTCGGAAATGCACTGCATCTCATCTGTATGAGAACGCCCGAGAAGATCTGACGGTCTGCCGTGGCGAATAAGCCGCCGGGGCGGCTTCCTATTCGCCGCTTTGAATCCGTCGGCTGAAACTAAAAATATTACACACAATAAGGAGAATATAAAATGTCAGGACATAGCAAATGGAAAAATATAATGCACAAGAAGGAAAAGACCGACGCACAGCGCGCGAGTGTCTTTACCAAGGTCGGTAAGGAGATCGCCGTTGCCGTTAAGGCGGGCGGTCCCGATCCCGTTTCAAACTCCAAGCTGCGCGACCTTATTTCCAAGGCTAAGTCGCTCAATGTCCCGAATGATAATATCGACCGCATTATCAAGAAGGCAAGCGGCGCAGATGGTGCGGTATACGAGGAGATCTCTTATGAGGGCTACGGTCCGTCCGGTGTTGCCGTTATAGTTGAGGCGGCAACGGATAATCGCAACCGTACTGCGGCAGAGGTTCGCCATTTCTTCGATAAGTTCGGCGGCAATCTCGGCCAGAGCGGCTGTGTAGGCTACCTCTTTACCGAAAAGGGCATTATCATTATAGACAACAGCGAGGGCGGTGTAGACGAGGATAAGCTCATGGAGGATGCACTTGAATCGGGCGCGGAGGATTTTGCTGCAGACGGTGATATCTTTGAGATAACCACCGAACCGAGCGATCTTGAAACCGTTCGTGACGAGCTTGAGGCAATGGGATATGCGATCGCCTCTTGCGAAAAGGATAAGATACCCTCAAACTATGTCGATCTCACCGATGAGGATGATATCAAGAAGATGAACTCGCTCCTCGAGCACCTCGAGGAAAACGACGATGTTGTTAATATCTATCATAACTGGAACGACGGAGAGTAATCAGACGAAAGTCCGTATGCCATTAAAAAAACGGAATAATATCTGAGCGACCGATATCATCAGCGCGAGCAGTCGGCGCTCTACAC
>URAP01000009.1 GCA_900545935.1 uncultured Eubacteriales bacterium | reverse complement strand
TGATGATGGCGACCGTCAACCCGCCGAAGCTGCTGCTGCTCGACGAGCACACCGCCGCGCTCGACCCCGCTACCGCCGAAAAGGTGCTCGATATCACGAAAAAAACGGTGTCTGAGCAGGGGCTGACCTGCATGATGGTAACGCATAACATGCAGTCGGCTATCGACCTCGGCGACCGCCTTATCATGATGAATAAGGGACGCATCATATTTGATGCAAGCGGTGACGAAAAGAAAAAGCTGACCGTGCCCGCGCTGATGGAGCTCTTCCGCAATGCGGCGGGCGAGTCGCTTGCGACCGACAGGATACTGCTCGGCGAATGAACTCGGGTAGGCTAAAAAAGCGCAGACCGAAAAAGCGAAAACAGATTATTATAATTGAGTTTTAGCATGTCCCATATGGCAGATAAGGGGTTGGAATCCTTACGTATTCCTGCATGAAGTTTTATGTTTTCGCTTTTTCTACCGCCGAAAACCGTCTCTGCCGTACGCCAGTACGGCGACGAGGCGTTTTTCGACGATTCTGCATCTTTTTTATCTCTCCCCACTTCGGTAGACTACTCTGCATCCGTTTGAATCTTCAGTTCGACAGATAGGGCTAAATTTGTTTTTATCTTTAGGTTAGGAAAAATGTTGTGCGATCAAATCCCTTGATTCGGGAGGCTAAAAAGCGCCGACCGAAAAAGCGGTACTGCCGAAAACTGAAATTTCGACAGTACCGTTTTTATATACTTTTTTCGCGTTTGTGCACGATGATACGGCGAACAACCCATATCATCCAATGGCTAAACATTTTGTGTTGTGTGCGATTATATACTGCTTATTTTTTTAGTTTACATGCGAGCGCCGCATCTGCCTGAACAAGCGCAGACCAGTTTTTTGTGTAGATAACGAAGCCCGGCTTTGAGCCCGAGGGCTTTTTTATATATCTGCGCAGCGTGTAGTCGACCTCGGCGGTCGCGTTCTCGGGCAGGGAGGAGTTGACGGCGGCGATGGTTGCCGCCTCCGTAAAGTCCGCGGAGTCGGGCTCGCCCTTGCCCTCGGTGAAGAGAACGACATGGCTGCCCGGCGCGTCCTTTACGTGGAACCACCAATCGTCGCGCTCGGCGAGCTTCATGGTCAGCTCGTCATTTTGCAGGTTATTGCGCCCGCAGAGCACGCGGTAGCCGCCGCTCGTCTCGTACTCGAGCATACGTGCATGCCGCAGCTTGCTACCGCTCGGCTTTACTGCACCGCGGCGCGCTATTCCCGCAGTGACAAGCTCTGCGCGCACCTCGTCGATATCCGCACTTGTTTCGCAGCGGCTCAGCGAGTCACGCACCGTTTCGATATATGAAAGCTCTGCCTCCGCAAGCTCTATCTGATGCGTCAGCTCGCGCTTCGCGTTGCGCAGCTTTGTGTACTTTCGGTAGCACTGCTGTGCATTCTGTGCGGCGGTCAGCCGCGAATCAAGCTCTATCGTCAGCTCGGCGGGCGGGTCGACCGAATAATCGGTGACGACGGCGCTGCTCGCTCCGTTTTTGATAGCCCATATATTCGCAGTGATGAGGTCTCCGCGCGTGCGGTATTCCTCTCCGCGCTCGCATTCGGCAAGCTCCTCGCGCTGACGCGTGATCTTCTTTTCGAGCTTGCCGCCCACGCCTCCGAGCAGATGGATTATATCAGCCTCGCGCGCCCGCAGGCGCTCTGCGCGGTCGCGTTCTCCGTAGTAGCTCTCGAGCATTGCGGATGTGCTGTCATAGCTGTCGGTCGTATAGCCGTCGCCGTACAGCGACAGCGAGGTGAAGCAGTATTCAACCGGCATTCCTCCTGCATCTCGAACGATTGTAGGCTCAAATCGACCGTCCTTAATATCCGTCATGACTGCGGAGAGAGCCGTGCCGAGCGTCGGATATTTACCGTCCGCCGTGCGGCGCGCTATCTCTCGCGCAAGCAGTGAGGATATGCCGAGATAGTTTGATGTGATGAATTTATCCGCTCGCAGCTCACCGGTCGCGGAGCGCTCTGCGGCAAGCGCATCAATGTCGGCAGCCTCAGCCTCGAGCGGATTCAGCTTGTCCTGCGCGGGCGGCAGCTCGTATGTCATGCCGGGCAGCACCTGACGCTTTTGGCTCGTAGTGAAATCGACCGCGCGGCAAGCGCCGAGAATACGGTCGTTCTCTCCGCAGAAGATAATATTGCTGTACTTGCCCATTATTTCGCATATGAGCGAGCGGCGGACGGGAAAGCCCATCTCATCTACCGTGTCGAAAACGAGGCGCAGTACACGCTCAAAGCCGGGCTGCACGACCTCGCACAGACGTGCTCCGCCGAGGTGCTTGCGCAGCAGCATGCAGAACATCGGCGCGGCTATGGGGTTCTCCTTTTGCTCCGAGCTGATGTGGATTCGCGGCGCGGAGGGAGAGGCGGATATCAGCAGACGATGATTCTCTCTGCCGATGTGCATAATGAGGTCGATCTCGTCCTTTTCTGGCTGCTGAACCTTTGTTATCTTTGCCCCTGTCAGTTTGTCTCTTAGCTCTGCGGCGACCGCCGAGAGCATTCCTGCGTCAAATGCCATGTATTTTTCCCTTTCGGTGATCCTCTTGTGCGGCGTTTTACCTCGATGCCTGCCGCTACGCCCTGCTGACTTCCTATATGCCTGTCTGTCTATATACCATACCTTGCCGTCTTACGTTATGTCTTGATTTCTGCTGTTATGCCTCGTCGCGATAGCATACCGCATCAAAGCAGCGGCTCTCCTCAGTAAATCCGATGCTGTGCGCGAGTGCGAGAGACGGGTCATTAGAGCCGAAGCTGACATATCTCACGCCGAGTCCGCGACGAAGCAGCTCGCGGGTCAGTGCGGCAACGCATGAGCGGCCGTAGCCCTGTCTGCGGTAGTCCTCCGCCGTGTCGACGGATATCTCGGCCTTGCCGTCT
Source organism: uncultured Eubacteriales bacterium (assembly GCA_900545935.1). Lineage (GTDB taxonomy): Bacteria > Bacillota > Clostridia > Oscillospirales > CAG-272 > UMGS911. Next base: position 59,569 of record URAP01000009.1, on the reverse strand, counting down.
GAGGGTGCGCCGTTCGTTGCGGCAAGAGAGATTATTTTTCCGTCCCTGACGATTGCAGCAACCGGCAGCTCGGCGCTGTCGAGCATACCGCTGTTCGTGCCTGCATCGGAGATAGCGGGTATCTCGTCTGCCTCAAACACGGTGAGATTCTCACATCCGCCGATACGACTCTCCGGCAGCAGCTTTGTCGGTCTCAGTATATATCGATCGAGCGCCTCGGGCTTACCGTTGTAGCAGAGCATTACGGTGTCGAGCGCAAGATCGGAGCGGTCAAGCGAAAAGTGCGTGCCTGCCGTTTCTGCCTCTACCGCGTCGGCAACAAAGCGGCGCGCCTCCTCCGAAAACGGCTGCTCCGAAAAGCGGCGCTCGTATTCCTGCGCGGTTTCGACGAGCCCCTCCTCGCATTCCACGGTGAGACAGCCGTCCTTCAGCGTCACAGAAAAGGGAATTATCATGTCGCGCCCGTCGTCACGCGGCTCCTGCTTTATAAGCTCTATCATATTGCTTTTGCCGCCCATGCGGCACCTCCGTACACGGAATTTTATGCACATATATTTTATACTCATTGTTCCGTCGTGTCAAGTGCGGCGGCGCCGAATTTGCCGCAGTGCTCCGCATATTTTTTGCTCGCTGCGAATCGTGCGGAAAGCGCTCCGCCGTATTGACAAATATACAATAATAATGTATAATATTAAGTTGAGAAACAGCGTTCGCGCAAAAGTTGAACAGCGGTCGGTGCATCCCGAAAAAAGGCTCTCGGTCGGCGGTCGGCTGCCGCCTTAATACCGATTGTACCGGGTCCGGCGGACGTTATGATACGATTCAGCAGGGCAGGCTATGCAGCGCAAGCGCGGCAGGTCCTTGCAGGAAAGCGATGGATATTTGAATGAACAGAAGAGAAGCACGCGAGCAGCTTTTTACACTGCTCTTTGAAACACAATTTGTAGGCGGAGAGGATTACGACACCGTTTATCGTGATGAGCTTACCCTGCGGGGGCTTGAGGACGATGCATATGTCCGCCGCGTTTTTTACGGCATAGGCGAGCATCTGCCCGAGCTTGACGGCATGATAGCAAAATATTCGAGCGGCTGGAAATCCGACCGTATGTCCCGTGTACTGCGTGCGATAATGCGTCTCGCGATATACGAGATGAAATATGAGAGCGATATTCCGACTAAGGTCTCGCTCAATGAGGCGGTCGAGCTGGCCAAGAAATACGATACCGAGAAGTCGGCGGGATTTGTCAACGGAATACTCAACTCGGTCGCGAAAGAGCTCGAAGAAAACGGAGCATTCGGATCCTCTGCCGATTGCACGGAGGAGAGCGAACAGGTCGCAGGCGGAGCCGCCGATGCTTCCGACGGCGATACGGCTGATGCGGACAGCGCCGATCGGAGCGCTGCCGATAACGGCTGATAGCTCGGTCATCGGTTGGTGAGCGCTTTGAAATACTATCTGGGAATCGACACAAGCAACTATACCACCTCCGCGGCGGTATGCTCCGAGGAGGGCGAGGTGATCGCCATGGAGCGCCGGCTTCTTCCGGTGGCACAGGGCGGCTGCGGTTTGCGGCAGAGCGATGCGGTCTTTGCACATACAAAGCAGCTCGGCGAGGTTGTATCGCGGCTGCGTGCGGCGCTGCCCGAGGATGCCGAGCCGATAGCAGTCGGATGCTCGACCCGTCCGCGGGATGTAGATGGCTCGTATATGCCATGCTTCCTTGTCGGACGCTGCAATGCTATGACCTTATCGGCGGCTGCCTCCGTCCCGATGTATGAATTTTCGCATCAGGCGGGGCATGTCGAGGCTGCGATATACGGCAGCGGAGCGGAGCAGCTGCACGGCAAAAGGTTTTATGCCTTTCATGTCTCCGGCGGCACGACCGAGCTGCTCGAGGTATCGGAGGACGGTACGATAGAGTGCATCGGCGGCAGCGCGGATATCAATGCGGGACAGCTTATCGACCGCGTCGGCGTAATGCTCGGAATGCATTTTCCGTGCGGACCGGAGCTTGAGGCACTTGCACTGCGCGGTATAGCTTCGGGCGTGAGCCTGCCGGAGCGTCCGAGGGTATGCGTGCGCGGGCTTGAATGTAATCTCTCGGGCTTTGAAAACAAGGCGCGGAATATGCTTGACAGAGGAGAGGGAGCGGAGTCGGTGGCGATGTACACGCTCGAGGCGGTGGCGCTCTCGCTCGCGGGACTGCGTGACGGACTGATCGCGATGCACGGCAAGGCACCTGTGCTGTTTTCGGGCGGCGTAATGAGCTGCTCGTTGATAAAGCCGAGACTTGCGGGGGATGGTATGCTTTTTGCGCCGCCGCGCTTCTCTGCGGATAATGCCGCCGGGATCGCTCTGCTGTGCAGGGCGAGGCACATCGGAGGAAAAAAACATCTCCGTGATAACTGAATAAGGCGGACAGCTGCGCTGTAATACGGCGGGTAACCGCGTGCTGCTACGGCAGACTGCGTAATATGACAGGGCGGTGTGTGCCTTGCCTATGCGTTACGCCGTCGGAATGACATTGCCGTTATACGCATGGCATATTACGCGAGATGCGATGCACCGACGATGATCAAAAAAATAAAAAGAAGAGGAGGGGATGAATATGCCGGAATACGGAGACAGCGGCTCGGTTACCGTACGCGACGGTATTTTGACCGTAACACAGCTCAATATGCTGACCAAGGGCATTATCGACGCAAATCCCCTGCTCGGCAAGGTCGCGATACGGGGCGAGATATCCAATCTCTCAACCCCGAGCAGCGGACACATATATTTCACGCTCAAGGACGAGCGGAGCGTGCTGCGTGCGGTTATGTTCCGCTCGTCGACTCAGCGGCTGCGGTTCGCACCCGAGGACGGCATGACCGTCGTGGCGCGCGGCGGCATTTCTGTCTATATGCAGGGCGGCAGCTATCAGCTGTATGTTTCATCTCTTGAGCCGGATGGTCTCGGCGCGCTGTACATAGCCTATGAAAAGCTGCGGCGCAGACTCGAGGCTGAGGGACTTTTCGATGCGGAGCGCAAGCGTCCGCTGCCGAAGATACCGCGCACCGTCGGAATAATAACCTCCCCCACCGGCGCGGCTGTCCGTGATATGATAAATGTTATCGGCAGACGCTTTCCGCATGCCGAGATAGTGTTGTTTCCTTCACCGGTTCAGGGGGAGGGAGCAGCCGAGCGGCTGTGCGAGGGCATAGAGTATTTTTCGGACTCGCTGCGCGCCGACGTTGTCATAATCGGCAGAGGCGGCGGCTCGATAGAGGATCTATGGGAGTTCAATAACGAAAAGCTCGCACGCACCATTGCGGCATGCCGTGTCCCGGTGATATCGGCGGTGGGACATGAGACCGACTTTACGATAGCCGATTTTGCAGCCGACCGCAGAGCGCCTACACCGTCTGCGGCTGCCGAGCTTGCCGTGCCGGAAACGCGGGAGCTGAAGCGCAAGATAGAAAACGTCATCGGCAGAATGTCGCAGCTGATAAATGCCGATGTGTTGCGCTATCGGGCGCTGATCGACAGCTACGCACACAGCCGCGCGCTGATGAAGCCCGCAGCAATAACCGACGAACGCAGAATGCGTCTGCTGCTATCGGAGCAGCTGCTGTGCGGAGCGATGAAGGACAAGGTCTCCTCAGCTCGCGCGGATTTTGCGGCGCTGACCTCGGGTCTGTCCGCACTCGACCCGTTGGCAGTGCTTGCACGCGGATATTCCGCAGTGTTCGCTCCGGACGGCAGAGTTATCAAGAGCGTTGAGGATGTCAGCGAGGGAGACGAATTTACACTGCGTACATCGGACGGCGAAATAGACGCAACGGTGCGCGCGGCAAGAAAGAAAAAACTGTCCCGCAGCGGGCAGGAGCGGAGGTAGCTATGGCAGGCACAGGCGCAAAAAAGCAGGATAAGGAGCTGTCCTTTGAGGCGGCAATGTCACGGCTCGAGGAGATAGTTCGTTCTCTTGAGAGCGGCACCGCGCCGCTTGACGAGTCGCTGACGATGTTCGAGGAGGGCGTTCATCTCGTCTCGCTCTGCAATTCGACCCTTGATAAGGCGGAGCGCAAGATAAAAATGATAGAAAAGAAGAGCGGCGGAGAATATACCGAGAGAGACTTCGATGAGAATTGATGAAGCTTGAAGAGAATTGAAAGAGAAGAGAAAATTGAAGAAAATCGACGAATAGGCAAAAGTCGATGAAATGCGGTGTATTAAGAGCGGCGATATAACATTTATCGAGATAATTTGCTTATAAAAAGGAGAGCGGCGGCATTATGAACGAGAACAAGACGGTGCGTCCGGACGATATTCCGGCGCTTATACACGAGGCGAGCGAGCGGATCGACCGTGCGCTCGGAGAGTATTATACCTGTCCCGACGGCAGTCCCGCCGAGCTGTATGAGGCTATGCGTTACAGCCTGCTTGCGGGCGGAAAACGGATACGCCCGTTTCTTACGCTCGCATTCTGCCGGGCACACGTCGGCGATGAAGAGGCGGCTGTTCCTTTTGCATGTGCTATTGAGTCGCTGCACTCCTATTCGCTTATCCATGACGATATGCCGTGCCTCGACGGCGATACGGTCAGACGCGGCGCGCCGACAAACCATGTCCGCTACGGAGAGGGAACCGCGATGCTCGCCGGAGACGGCATGCAGGCAAAGGCATTTTCGATAGCTGCGGAAAACACCCATGTCGGGGCAGATGCGGCGCTTGATGCACTGCGAGCCCTTGCGCATGCGGCGGGTCCTGACGGCATGGTAGGCGGTCAGATGCTTGATCTCATCGGCGAGAGCAGACGGCTCAGCCGCGCCGAGCTGCTGCATATGAATACACTCAAGACCTGCCGCTTCATATCGGTCGCGTGCGAGCTCGGCTGTATTGCCGCCGGAGCGGACAAGGCTGCGCGCCGCCGCGCTGTTGAGTACGGCGAGGCGATAGGCCTGTGCTATCAGTTGACCGACGATCTGCTCGATGCCGATACCGAGAAGGCTGAAAAAACGACGTTTCTCTCATATTATACAGCTGACGAGGCGCGCGACTATGCTGCTCGTCTTACGGCAAAAGCGAAGGAAATGATAGCGCAGGACGACCGTGAGGGTACGCTCTCGGCGCTCGCCGATATGCTGCTGTCTCGCAAGGTGTAAAGATGCGCCTTGACAAGCTGATATTTGCGCGCGGTCTTGCGCCGAGCCGCAGCCGCGCGGCTGCGCTGATATCCGAGGGAGCTGTAACGGTCGACGGCAGACCGGCAAGCCGCCCGTCCGAGGATGTCGGAGACGACGCTGCGATAGAGATTGACAGCGATGGACTGCACTATGTCGGACGAGGTGCATACAAGCTGCTCGGCGCGCTTGATGCATTCAAAGTCGACGCTCGCGGCGCTGTCGCAGCCGACATAGGCGCGTCGACCGGAGGCTTTACCCAGGTGCTGCTCGAGCGCGGTGCCTCGCGTGTTTACGCGGTGGATTCCGGCAGAGATCAGCTCGCTCCGCAGCTGCGTGCAGACCCGCGGGTCTGTGTTATGGAGGGCTGCAATGCACGCGGGCTTTCGCGCGGTGATATCGGTACTGTCGATATCGTTGTTATGGATGTGTCGTTTATCTCGCAGGCGCTGCTCTATCCCGCTGTCTGTGATATACTGCGCGAGGGCGGAGATTTTATTTCGCTGATAAAGCCGCAGTTTGAGGTCGGACGAGAGCATATAGGCGGAGGAGGCATAGTCCGTGACCGCAGGGCGCGTGAGGCGGCTGTGCTGCATCTGCTCGAGACCGCCGCAGACTTCGGGCTTGCCGCGCGCTCTCTCATCCGCTCGCCGATAGAGGGAGGCGACGGCAATATAGAGTATCTTGCCCTGTTTACCGCCGCAGGCAGCGCGCAAAAGCTGCCGGACGGCTGGGAGCGTCGAATCAAGGAGGTATCCGGTGAAGATAAAAAATGTTGTACTGATTCCGAATAAGGCAAAGGACTTCGACGGCAGTTATACCGAGCAGGTAAGCAATATCTTTACCTCGCGCGGCTGCCGTGTCGAGATCGGCAATATTACGCCGATGACCGATCTCGCCGTGGTACTCGGCGGCGACGGCTCGATGCTTCGCGCGGCGAGAAATGCCTCTGCACGCGGGATACCGCTGCTCGGAATAAATCTCGGCAGGGTCGGCTATATGACCGAGACCGAGATAGGTGATCTCGGTGTTCTCGACCGCCTTTTTGACGGCGACTATCGCATAGAGAGCCGTATGATGCTCGATGTTATCGTGCCGGACGAGCGGTACGGCACACGCCGCCTCGTTGCGCTGAATGATGCGGTGCTTGCAAGCGGTGTTGTCACGAAGATGATAGATATAGGCGTAGATGTCGACGGCTCAGCTGCCTGCCGCTATTATGCGGACGGCATCATCGTTGCTACACCGACCGGCTCTACCGCCTATTCGCTCTCGGCGGGCGGTCCGGTCATCGACCCTGTGGTGCACTGCATATCGGTCACCCCGGTGTCCGCACACTCGCTTACCGCAAGACCGATGATATTTTCCTCTGAGTCGAAGCTCGAGATATTCGGCTGCGGACGCAGAGAGGGAAAGGCGTGCCTTACGGTCGACGGCGGCGTCGGAATAATGCTGCCGCGCGGCTCGCGCGTTACCGTTAAAAAATCCTCGCGCGTTACGAAGCTGATACGGTTCGGAAAGAGTCCGTTCTGCGAAACGCTTCAAAAAAAGCTGTCCGAAAAGGATACGGACTGATAATAAAGGGAAGGTAAATGTCAAATGAAAAATAAGAGACACAACAAGATCATCGAGATCATCGAGTCGGATGCGATAGAGACTCAGGATGATCTTATATCCCGCCTGCGCGAGCAGGGCTTCAATGTTACTCAGGCAACCATATCCCGCGATATAAAGGAGCTCGGTATCGTCAAGATATCAACCATGGATAACCGATACCGCTATTCGCTTCCGCATGCTGCGGGGCATGAAAACAAGCGCATATCCGAAAAATACAAATCCATCATCCGCGAGACGGTCATTCATGTTGACTGCGCTATGAATATCGTCGTGGTCAACACATATCCCGGTATGGCTAATGCCGCTGCGGCAGCTATCGACGGCATCGGAAATGACGCTATGGTCGGAAGCCTTGCCGGAGACGATACTGTGTTTGTCGTAATGCGCACACCGGAGCAGGCGCGTGAGTTTACCGATAATTTTCACGATACGCTCAGCACGCACTGACGCTGTATAGCGATGCTCTGCGCAAAACGGCAATGACGGAGCGCCCGAGAATGAGCAGGATGGGAGGAGCGGAGGATGCTCGCAAACCTACATATAGAAAATATCGCGGTAGTGCGCCGCGCCGATATCGACCTCGGCGAGGGGCTTACCGTCATAACCGGAGAGACAGGTGCGGGAAAGTCGGTGCTCATCGACTCGATAAAACTGCTCTCGGGCGAGCGTGCGCGGCGTGAGCTTGTACGCCGCGGCGAGGACAGCGCAACTGTTGCGGGACTGTTTACCGATCTGTCGGACGAGCTGCTCGCAGCGCTCTCCGAGCTCGGAGTCGAGTGTGAGGACGGAGAGCTGTATATTCAGCGTGCCGTGAACGCAGACGGAAAGGGACGCTTTCTTATTTCGGGCAGACAGGTGCCCATGCAGCTGGCGCGCGAGATCGGAGAGCTGCTTATCGCCGTACACGGACAGCATGAGAACGGCAGGCTGCTGCGTCCCGAGCTGCATCTTTCATATCTCGACCGATACGCATCCGACGAGGCGCTTATTGCCGATTACAGAGAAAGGTATTCGGCACTGCGAGCAATAGACAGAGAGCTTTCGGAGCTTGAGCACGACGAGCAGGAGAAGGCTCGCCTTACAGAGATGCTGACCTATCAGATAGGTGATATCGACGCGGCAAAGCTGCGTCCCGGTGAGGACGAGGAACTTGAGCGCAAGCGCGACAGAATACGAGCGCTCGAGAGGCTCTCGCGCTTTGTCACCGCAGTGCACACATTGCTCGTTACCGGCGACGGAACGCCGTCTGCGCGTGACCGGATAGCCTCGGCCCTGCCTGCACTCGAACGTCTCGGAGATGTCGTGCCGGACGGCGCGGAGCTTATCGAGCGGCTGCGCAGCTGTATGATAGAGGTCGAGGATATAGGCGAGACGGTATATTCGCTGCTCGACGAGGATATGAGCGACAGCACGAAGGTGCTCGACCGTCTCGAATCGCGGCTTGAGCTTATCACACGGCTGCGCCGCAAGTACGGCGCGACCGTAAACGACATTCTCGAATTTCGCGAAAATGCAGCGGCGCGTCTTGCTGCGCTCGAGGATTCGGATGCGCGTGCGGACGAGCTGCGAAAGCAGCGCAAGACTGTCGAGCGTGAGGCGGCTGAGGCAGCCGGGCGGCTGAGCGCGGCAAGGCGCGAGGCGGGAGAGCGGCTGAGCGCTGCCGTAACGGCGGAGCTTGACGCGCTCGAGATGCACGGCGCGCGCTTCGGCGCTGATATACAGCCCTGTCCGCTCGGCGAGAACGGAGCGGACTCAGTTCAGTTCGTTATTGCAACAAACTCCGGAGACCCGCTCGCACCGCTGCAGAAGATCGCTTCGGGCGGCGAGCTGTCGAGAGTTATGCTCGCGCTGAAATGCGTGCTCGGCGACCGCGAGGGTACCGGTGTCATGATATTCGACGAGGTCGATACCGGCGTTTCGGGCAAGGCAGCACAAAAGATAGGCTATCGCCTTCGCCGTGTATCACGCGGAACGCAGGTCATATGCATAACTCACTCGGCGCAGATAGCCGCGCTTGCGGATACACATCTGCTCGTCTGCAAGGAGACGCGCGACGGCAGAGCCGAAACGGCGGTGTGCGCACTCGGCGAGGAGCAGCGCACATATGAGCTTGCCCGTATAATGGGCGGTGAGACCATCACCGAAAAGCTGCTTGAATCGGCGCGTGAGCTGCGTGCGCTATCAAGCTCGGATGAGACTCGGCTCGAATAGTGCGAGGACGGAATATCAGTGCTTTAGGACATGGCGCTGAATTACCGCCATGATATTATTGCTTTAAATTATCGCTCGGTACGGCGGATGCCTCCGATGCGCAGAATAAATAATACACTATCAGATATAGGAGAAGAAAGATGAACATAGTTGAGGATTTTAAGGCGAGAGGACTGCTTGCACAGTGCACCGACGAGGAGTCGGTAACGAAGCTGCTCGAGGAGGGCGGCGCGACCTTTTATATCGGATTTGACCCCACTGCGGACAGCCTTCACGTCGGTCACATGATGCAGATGCTTATCATGGCGCGTATGCAGCGCGCCGGACACCGCCCCATTGCTATTTTCGGCGGCGGTACCGGAATGATAGGCGACCCGTCGGGCAAGAGCGATATGCGCCGCATGATGACGAAGGAGACCATTGCGCACAACATCGAGTGCTTTAAGCGTCAGATGTCGCGCTTTATCGACATTTCCGACGGCAAGGCGATATTCGTAAACAACGCAGACTGGCTCTGCGACCTTAACTATATCGACTTTCTCCGCGAGGTCGGCGTACATTTTTCGGTCAACCGCATGCTCGCCGCAGAGTGCTATAAGTCGAGACTTGAGAACGGTCTAACATTTCTTGAATTCAACTACATGCTCATGCAGAGCTACGATTTCTACCGTCTGTACAAGGACTACGGCTGCCGTCTCGAATTCGGCGGCGACGACCAGTGGTCGAACATCATCGGCGGCGTAGAGCTTGTTCGCCGTAAGGAAAAGGCCGAGGTCTACGGTATGACCTTTAACCTGCTCACCAACAGCGAGGGCAAGAAGATGGGCAAGACCGAGCGCGGCGCTGTTTGGCTCGACCCCGAAAAGACTCCTCCCTACGAGTTCTTCCAGTATTGGAGAAATATCGGTGACGGTGACGTTATCAAGTGCATGAAGATGCTGACATTTATGCCGCTCGATGAGATCACAGAGTATGAAAAGCTCGAGGGCAGCGCCATCAACTCCGCCAAGGAAAAGCTCGCCTACGAGCTTACCAAGCTCGTTCACGGCGATGATGAGGCAAACAAGGCGCTTGAAGCTGCGAGAGCGGTTTTTGCTGGTGCGGGCAGGAGTGAGGACATGCCTACGACTACACTTACCGATGCGGACTTTGAGAACGGCAGCATCGCCGTTACATCTATGCTTACCGTATCCGGACTTGCTCCGTCCAAGAGCGAGGCAAAGCGCCTTATCAAGGACGGCGGTATAACCGTCGGCGACAGCAAGGTGACCGCATTTGACGCGACCGTAGAGCGTTCGGCTTTTGAGGACGGACTTGTTCTGAAAAAGGGCAAAAAGACCTATCACAGATTTATCCTCGGCTGATCGGAATAATTGCGGCTCCGAAAAAGTAGACTGAATATATGAGAGCCGGATAGCCGCACCAGCGGCAAACATTTTAGATCATCCGAAGGGAATATAATATGAATGATAGGCAAAGGCTGCTTTCAGAGCGGCTTGCGGAATATAAGGAACAGACGGGCAGTGAGATATGCGCGCGGTTTGACCGTATGCTCTCCGAGTGCTCCTCCTTTCACATCGGAGGACCTGCGGAATGCGCATTGTACCCGTCGAATGCGGAGCAGCTGCGTGTTGCACTTGATGCCGCACAATATGCCGGAATGCCGGTGTTTGTCGCGGGCAACGCGAGCAATGTGCTTTTTGACGATGAGGGATATCGCGGTGCGGTGATCTTCACCTCCGCTATGCACAACACCTCTGCCGACAGCGAGAGTTGTACCGTCACGGCGGATGCGGGAGCTATGCTTAGCGGCGTGGCTGCCTGCGCTCAGCGCGCGGGGATAGCGGGGCTTGAATATCTGCACGGAATACCCGGAACGCTCGGCGGCGGTATCTATATGAACTGCGGCGCGTTCGGCGGGCAGATATCCGAGAATCTCGTCAGCTGTACATATCTCGACACAAAGAGCGGAGCCGTCGTTACCGAAACGCCGGATAAGCTCGGCTTTGCATACCGCAGCAGTATTTTTATGCAGGGCGGCAGGATAATCCTCGGCGCGGTGCTTCGCGGCGAGGCGGGCGAGCGTGACAGCATAAAACAACAGATGGAGGAGCATATGGCTTACCGCTTCGGCACGCAGCCGCTCGATTTTCCGAGCGCGGGCAGCGTGTTCAAGCGCTACCCCGGCTACTATACCTCCAGACTGATAGAAGAGGCGGGGCTGAAGGGCAGAGCGGTCGGCGGTGCCGAGGTGTCGTTGAAGCATGCCGGATTTATAATCAATCGCGGCGGCGCTACCGCCGCCGATGTGCGCGAGCTGATAGATATAATCAAGGATGAGATCTTCCGCGCAAACGGTATACATATCGAGTGCGAGATAATCTTTGCGCCTAAGGCATGAGCCTTTGGCTGACTGATTCTGCTTTATGACCGCTTTCGCGGTCGGGACATGAAAAGGACGGGCGAAACAATGGCGGGTGAGGCTATGACCGAAAAATCTCAGACCGAGGAGCTGCGCGAGGCGCTTGCGCAGCTGCCGGTGCGTCAGATGTGCTGTCGGGCGGCTGAATATGCCGCGCTGATCCGCTATCGCAGACCGACTGCCGCAGCAGAGGAGCTGTGCGAGCATTTGCGCCCGGGGCTTGAGCGGCGGGGATGCCTACCGGAATCGGACGACCCTATCGACACGCTGACTGTCTGTCCGTCTTGTCCGGGCGCGTTTCTGCGCGGACTGTTTATCTCGCTCGGAACCATGCCGAACCCCGAAAAAGGCTGTCGAATGGAGTTTCCTCTTCCGGACGAGCGCGCCCGTGACGAGGTGCTGTCGGTATTCGATACACTCGGCATAGAGCCGCGTGTGTCGCATCGGCGCGGCAGACCGCTCGTCTACCTCGGCGGCAGCGACGCGATAGAAGATATACTCGGAATAATGGGCGCAACGCGCGAGGTGTTTGATTTTATCAATGCAAAGATAAAGCGAGAGATACGCAATAACGTAAACCGTGCAACAAACTGCGACGCGGCGAATATCAGGAGGACGGTCTCTGCCTCGGAGGAGCAGATCGGCGCGATAGAGCTGCTGCGCGACGGAGGGTATCTGCCGCAGCTGCCGGACGAGCTCAGACGTACGGCGGAGCTAAGGCTCGAGAATCCGTCGGTATCGCTTTCGGTGCTTGCGGCGCTGCACGACGAGTCGATAACCCGCAGCGGAGTGAATCATCGGCTGTCCAAGCTGATAGAGCTTGCAGAGGCGGCGCGGAGCGGAAACGGTATTTCGGTCTGATCGTAATCAAACCGCCGATGCGGTATCGGCGGGATAGGTCGGCGCGCCGCGCGGATTTTTAATATCAATATAGAATATCGAATAAATTATTCCGCCGTTATCGGCGGAAAAAAGCTGAAAACATTTTTCCGTCGTGACAGCCGAAAAACGCGGTGGGAAAAGAGCATAAACAACACGGAGGAGCGGAAAACGGTGAGCGGTTTTGTTCATCTGCACCTGCACAGCGGATACAGTCTGCTGGACGGTGCATGCAGGATAAACGAAATAGCCGAAGCGGCGGCGCGCGAGGGACATTGCGCCGTTGCCCTGACCGACCACGGAGCAATGTACGGAGCCGTGGAGTTTTACCGCGCCTGCAAGGCGGCGGAGGTCAAGCCTATTATCGGCTGCGAGGTGTATGTTGCCCCGAAATCGCGCTTTGACCGCGATCCCGCCGCAAAATACAATCATCTTGTCCTTCTTGTCGAGAATGAGATCGGCTACCGCAATCTCTGCCGCATGGTATCGCTTTCATTTACCGAGGGCTTTTATTCTAAGCCGAGGGTGGATTACGAGCTGCTGACCGAGTATTCGGAGGGGCTTATTGCGCTATCCGGATGTCTCGGTGGAATAGTTCCGTCGATGATACTCGCATCGGATTTCGACGGCGCGCTGCGCGAGGCGGAGCGGCTGCGCGATATCTTCGGTAAGGACAGCTTCTATCTCGAGCTTCAGGATCACGGAATGCCGGAGCAGAAGAAGGTCAACCGCGCATTGCTTGAGATCTCCGGCAGGAGCGGCATACCTCTCGTTGCAACGAACGACGTTCACTATATAAGACGCTCCGACGCGGGCGCACAGCGCGTGCTCATGGCTATTGCAATGCAGAGCACGGCTGATGAGGTCGGCTTCGGCGGCGAGGAGCATTATTTTAAGTCCGAGGCGGAGATGGCACAGCTCTTCTCCTCCTACGGCGGCGCGATTGAGAACACGGTAGCTATCGCCGAGCGATGCAGCTACGATTTTGATTTTTCATCTACATACCTGCCGCGATATGTGCCTGAGGACGGCAGCGATCCGTATGACTATCTGAGTCGGCTGACGATGCAGGGGCTTGAGTCTCGCATTGCTTCGGGCGCGATCGTGTTTGCCGAGGGCAGGGCGCATGAGGATTATATCGAACGCGCGGAGCACGAGCTCGGCATAATCCATCAGATGGGCTACGACGAATATTTTCTTATCGTGCTTGATTTTGTCGGCTATGCCAAGTCGCACGGCATACCGACCGGTCCGGGCAGAGGCTCCGGCGCCGGCAGTCTTGTAGCATTTCTCGTCGGTATAACCGATGTCGATTCGCTGAAGTACGGACTTCTCTTTGAGCGCTTTCTCAATCCCGAGCGCGTCAGCATGCCCGACTTTGATATTGATTTCAGCGATGAGCGTCGCGAGGAGGTCATCCGTTACGTCGAGGAAAAGTACGGCAGTGATCGTGTTTGTCAGATAATTACATTCGGAACGCTTTCCGCACGTGCAGCTGTGCGCGATGTCGGCAGAGTGCTTGGCTATACGTACAAGGATGTAGATGCGGTTGCAAAGCTGATACCGCGTGCAATCGGGGTGTCGCTCGATTCGGCGCTCAAGACCAAGGCACTTGCGAGCGTTTATGAGTCCGACGAGAACGCGCGCCGGCTGATAGATATGGCGCGCCTTGTTGAGGGACTGCCTCGTCACACCTCGACTCATGCGGCGGGTGTGGTTATCGCGGAAAAGCCGGTCTGGACGTATCTGCCGCTCGCAGTGAGCTGCGGAACGCTCGTTACACAGTATGATATGGATACCGTGGCAGCGCTCGGACTGCTGAAATTCGACTTTCTCGGTCTGCGCTATCTTACGGTCATAAGCGACGCAGAGCGGGCGGTGCGCGAGTGCGAGCCGAGTTTTTCGGTCGAGGCGATATCCGAGGACGACAGCGAGACCTTTGCGCTTATATCGCGCGGAGATACAGGCGGAGTTTTTCAGCTCGAGTCTGCGGGAATGCGGCGTATGCTGACATCCTTCCGTCCTAACTGCATATCGGACATAATGGCTGCGATAGCGCTATACCGTCCGGGACCCATGGAGTCGATACCGCGATATATCGCGGTTCGCGGCGGCGAAAAGCCCGATTATCTGATTCCCGAGCTTGAGCCGATCCTCGCGCCTACCTGTGGCTGTATCGTTTATCAGGAGCAGGTAATGCAGATATGCCGCGCCGTAGCCGGCTATTCTTTCGGCAGAGCGGATATCGTGCGGCGCGCAATGAGCAAGAAAAAGCACGAGGTCATGGAGCGTGAGCGCGGAGATTTCGTTGACGGAGCCGCATCGCGCGGTATCTCGCGAGAAAAGGCGTCAGCCCTCTTCGACGAGCTGACGCGGTTCGCGTCCTATGCCTTTAACAAGAGTCATGCGGCTGCATACTCGCTCACCTCCTATCGTACCGCATATCTGAAGGCGCACTACCGCGCCGAGTATATGGCGGCTCTTCTTACATCGGTGCGCAATAACACCGACAAGCTCAGCGAATATATGACCGAGTGCCGCAGGGCGGGAATTTCAATTCTGCCTCCGTCGGTATCGGACGGAGATGTTCGCTTCCGCGCGACGGGCGACGGAATACGCTTTGCTCTGTCTGCGGTCAAGAATATCGGCGAGGGCTTTGCCGCGCAGATAATCGAGGAGCGAGCAAATCGACCGTTTTCATCCGTCTATGATTTTGTCAGCCGTATGGCGGTCGGCATGAACAAGCGTCAGCTCGAGTCGCTTATCCGCTCCGGCGCGCTTGACAGCTTCGGCGTTACACGCAGCTCGCTTGCCGCCGAATACGAGCATATGCTCGATGAGCTGTCACACCGTGCCTCGGACGGGGTCGAGGGTCAGATCGGACTATTCGATGCAGCAGAGGACACGGCTATAAAGAATTATGAATTTCCCGACCTTGCCGAGCTGCCGATAGAGCAGCGGCTCGCCCAGGAAAAGGAGAGCACCGGCTTCTATTTCAGCGGGCATCCGCTCGACCGATACCGCGCGGATATTCAGGCTCGCGGGGCACTGACCGTTTCTGCGCTGCGTTCGCTCGCGCTTGACGGAGAGGGCGGCGAGAATGTCGAACGCAGTGAATATACGATAGGAGGTATGGTCTCCTCCGTCAGCGAAAAGCGAACGAAAAAAGGCGATATGATGGCATTCGTTACACTCGAGGATGAGTCGCTGCCGATAGAGCTTATCGTCTTTCCGCGCGTGTACGAGCAGTGTCGTCCGTATCTTACGGCGGGCAGCCCGATCGCGGTTCGCGGCAGACCTCAGCTCGGGGACGATGATGAAAAACGCACGGTCTCGCTTATCGCCTCTGCGATAGAGCCGCTGCGCGCAGGCGCTGTGACTTCCTCCGGCGCAAGCGGCGCAGCCGTCTCCGGTATGCGTGCGGCAAACGGACAGAGAGAAGCAAGCGCATCCGGCACTCCGACGATGAGCGGTCATGCCGACGCGGCTGCGGGACGAAATTCTTCCTCTGCACAGCCTCATCTGTCAAATACATCGCCAAATACATCGGATACGCCGCGATATCCTCAGGCAGCCGAAAAGATCAAGTTGTTTGTCCGTGTGCCTGACATGAAGTGCGAGAGCTGCAAGCGTGCTGAAAATCTCTTTTCCATATTCGAACTTGAGCATGGCGCGCCCGGCGCAAGGGTAATGTTCTACGACTCATCGAACGGCGAATACCGTCCGCGATCCGGCGGAGACGTGGCGCTAAGCACCGTTATGCTCGGCGAGCTGCGCACGCTGCTCGGGGAGGAGAATGTCGCGCTTCGGCGCGACAGGTAATGACCTTTCTATCGGCATATCCGAGGATCATATACCGACCGCCGTGTCGGGACTTAATTGCCTCGATCGTCTCAGCCGTGCCGACCGCTGCGGTAAGAAATTATTTCCCATGCTGCCGCGTGTGAGCAGACCGCAGCTGCCGATATATGCCGCGAGGCGCGTGCCGAGCCGATATTTAATCGCATCGGTAAAAATAATTATGATAAATTTAGATAGGGATTCACATTTTGTTCAAAATGATAAACTATAATGAAAAGAACTATCAGGAGGTGAACGCTTGTGAGCGAGAACGATCGTAACGGACAGGAGAGCCGTCAGAATGCCGGCGGTGTACCGCAGGGCAGCCGTGTCGGCAAACCTATGCCTTCGTCCGACGCAAGAGCTCAGGCTCAGAGAGACAGAAGGGTTCCTCCGCGCCCCGCTCAGCCTCAGGGCAGAGCACCGGGACAGCCCGGAAGAGCAGCGGGACCTCAGGGCAGACCTGCATCGGGACAGCCTCGGTTACCCGCGCAGCGACCCGCTCGGGGACAGCCTGCACGCGGAGCCGCACGTTCCGGAATGCGACGTCCGACGCCGCAGCGCACGGATTGGGGCGCAGAGACCTCGGGCGCGATGAAGGTCGTGGGCAAGGTATGCCTGAGGATGCTCGCCTACCTCGCCAATATTCTTTTGACGATACTGCTCATCGGCGTTGTCGCCGGAACAATAATGGGCTGTGCGTTCCTATACTATGTCAATAACTATGTTGACGGCAGCATAGACAGCTTTGATATGTACATGAGCGATCAGGACACGAGCACTTCTATATATTATATGGATTGGGATGACCGTGCCTCCGGGCTCGGAACGCCGGTAGAGCTTGAGAATCAGCGCCTATATGCGCGCGAGAACCGAATGATCGTCTCGTATGAGAATGTCCCGCGCTATCTCATCGACGCATATGTGGATACGGAGGATCACCGCTTCTGGACGCATTCGGGTGTTGACTGGATACGAACGATACGTGCTACCTTCAACTATTTTCTCGGTTCATCCAAGTTCGGCGGCGCCTCCACCATTACACAGCAGGTGGTAAAGAACCTGACGCAGGATGACGATGTCACCATACAGCGAAAAGTCCAGGAGATAATGCGAGCGCTGAACCTCGAAAAGGTCAAGGACAAATCCGAAATAATGGAGCTGTATCTGAACCTTGTTTACTGCTCGCGCGGCTGCTACGGCGTTCAGTCGGCGGCGTACGTCTACTTCGGAAAGGACGTCAGCCAGCTGTCGCTGCTCGAGTGTGTTGCAATTGCGGGCATTACTCAGGCGCCTACGCGCTATGACCCTGTTTCCAATCCGGAGAATAACAAGGGCAAGCGTCAGGAGATGCTCAAAAATATGCTCGCCTACGGAGACATCACTCAGGAGGAGTTTGACGAGTGTTACAATGCCGACCTTGAGCTGAACTACAACAAGAGCGGTGCAAATACTTCAAACGGCTCGACCATCTTCTCGTGGTACACCGAGGCGGTCTTTGACGAGGCTGTTCAGGTGCTGAGGGAGGAGAAGAATATGTCCTACTCCGCCGCTCAGACCTACCTCTATACCGGCGGACTGCAGATATATACCGCAATGGATCCCGAAATCCAAGATATTCTTGAGGAGTTCTACGAGAATGACGAGAACTTCCCGAGAGTCAACAATTCGGGAGTTCAGCCCGAGTCGAGTATGGTCATTATGGATCCGTATACGAGCGATGTCGTCGGCATTGCCGGCGGCAGAGGCAAGAAAACGCAGAATCTTATTCAGAACTATGCTACTCAGACTACCCGCTCACCCGGTTCATCGATAAAGCCGATATCGGTATATGCGCCCGCGATAGAGGCGGGAGTCATAAACTACGGCAGTGTTGTCGACGATTCGCCCGCAACCTTCGGAGAGGCGAAGACCGGAGAGGACGGCAGCACCGTATGGTCGCGTCCCGACGGCTATCCGCAGAACTATTCAAACACCTTCCGCGGACTCACGACCATCGAGTACGCAGTTACCCACTCGCTCAATACGGTGGCATACAAGGTGCTTGATATGCTCTCGCTCGACCGCAGCTTTGACTTTGTAAAGAACAAGCTGCATATGGATAACTTCATCGAGTCGCGGGAGACAAAGAGCGGCGCTGTCCTCTCGGATAAGGACTACTCCGCGCTTGCACTCGGAGGAATGAACTACGGTGTTACACTGCTCGAAATGGTGGCGGCGTATCAGATATTCCCGAACGGCGGTATCTATACCGAGCCGCATACCATCCTTCAGATAAAGGATAAGCAGGGCAATATCATCGTTGATAACACTAACACCATCGGCGAGGTGGTCATAAGCGATCAGACCGCAACTATCATGACAAAGCTGATGCAGAATGTCGTTCGCCGCGGTACCGCAAGCTCGGTAACGCTCAAGAACCGCGTTGATGTTGCGGGCAAGACGGGTACTACCACCGACGACCGCGACCGCTGGTTTGTCGGCTACACTCCCTACTATGTTGCGGGTGTATGGTTCGGCTACGCAATGCCGCAGAGCCTGAGCGCGTTTTCGGCTTCCGTTCCTCCGTCTGCAAAGATATGGGACGAGGTAATGAGCAAGGTTCAGGATCTTGTCGAGCGCGACAATCAGGATAACGGCGTTGCACTGAAATCGTTTACCGATGCCGCCGGAGTTATCGAATGCAACTACTGCATGGATTCCGGTAAGGTCTACGGCGATAACTGCAAGGCAGACCCGCGCGGCTCGCGAGTCGCTACCGGTTATTTCACGCTTGCAACGATGCCTGTCGATGCTTGCGATGTGCATGTTCTCGTCCCCTACGACTCCGGCAACGGCGTTGCAAATTCCGGCTGCGGAAGCACCGGTCAGGTGGCGCTGCTGAATATAACCTCGCGTAATTTCCCGGTACAGGTCAATATTGCCGACGCTCAGTATACATGGCGTTCGCTGCCGAGCGGCGTGTCGCCCGCGACCGACCCGTACGAGCCGTTCTATCAGAATGCGCTTGACGGAAAGTTTTCCGGTGTGACCGGCGGAACGACGCAGTACAACCGCGGTTGTGCCGCGCACTCGCCGTCGGATAAGAGCGATTCGGATTCCGATAAGGATGAGGATAAGGACAAAGACAAGGATAAGGACAGCAAGTCGGATAAGGATTGATCCCGACTCGTCGCTGCGGCGAGATCTCCGCATTAAAATGTGAATATAAGGACGGATACGGTACATATACTTTATGGACCGGTTCGTCCTTTTTTCGTGCCGGAATACATTGCTCGAGGTATGATTATGGGTCGTGTAATAAAAAAAACGGTGTCGTCTCTCGGCTGCATCAAGCCCGCTCCGACGCTGATATCCGCGCTGCTCGTGCTTGCCGTAGGTGTGCTTGTCGCACTGCTCGGCGGGGACCGTTCGCTTTTTTCGGTCGTAAACAAGCCTGCATTTACCCCGCCCGCATTTGTCTTTCCCATAGTATGGACGGTAATATATCTGCTCATAGGCGGCGCTGCCGGCGCAGTACTCGGCGAGAACTGCCGTGCGCCGGAAAGCGAAAAGTACCGCTCGTTGTTCCTGTTTACGCTCGGACTGCTGCTTAATTATCTGTGGTATCCGCTCTTTTTCGGCGCGGGTGCTTTCCTTATCGCATTCATCGACATATTGCTGATGATTGTGCTTACCTTTATCACCGCGCGGATATTCGGACGTATTATTTATGCCGCCGGTGTATGCTTGTGGATATATCTCGGATGGCTCTGCTTCGCGGCACTGCTGAACTTTTCTATCCTGATTTTGAACTGATTTTCGGGAAAACGAAAAAATCGGGTTGCAAAAAGGACGGTTTTCTGATATGATACACAGAGACAGAGGCGGAAACTGTGTAGAGCGCCGACTGCTCGCGCTGATGATATCGGTCGCGTTGCTTGGCGCTGTACTTCCGGGACTTATCGGCAGACGCGGCGCGGCTGGCTGCACTAAGTCGGACGGCTACATCGCATCGGACGGTGATACGGCATCGGCTGTATCTTCGGTGTCGGGAGAGCGCGATGCAGACAGCACCGCAGTGCCGACCAAGGCTTGCGCTGCGCTGCCGATGGGGACACGAACCGATGACGGCGTTCCGCTTCTCGGCGGTACGGTACGCGCGCTGTGGATCGCGAGCGCGTATGCCATCGACTATCCGTCTGGCGACGGCGGCTGCATTGCCGAGCTGCGCGCTGAAATAAACCGTATCGTAAAAAATGCCTCGGATATGGGTATGAGCGCGATATTTTTTCAGGTCAGACCGGCTGCGGACGCGCTGTATCGATCGGAAATATTTCCGGTCAGCTCAGTGCTCGGCGGAGAGCTTCCGTACGGCTTTGACCCGCTTGCGGAACTGTGTGCTGCAGCGCACAGACGCGGTATTTCGGTCGTTGCATGGGTGAATCCGCTGCGCGTGACGCTGAAAGCCTTTCAGACGCGCGAGCAGGCGCTTGCTTCGCTGTCTGCCTCAAGTCCCGCCTCGCAGCATCCGGAGTATTGTGCATTTCCCGGCGGCAGGCTCTGGCTCGACCCGGGATATCCTGAGGTGCGCGAGCTTGTTGCCGAAGGTGTTGCCGAGATAGCACGCGATTATCCGGTTGACGGCGTGTTATTCGACGATTATTTTTATCCCTATCCCTCCGCTGCCGACGGATGGGACGACAGCGAGAGCTATGCACTTTACGGCGGCGGTGCCGAGCCGGGTGACTTTCGCCGTGCAAATATCTCCGAGCTGATACGTCTCTGCTCGGAGGCGGTGCACGGTGCCCGTGACGCAGAGGCTCCATCCTGCGTATTCGGAGTTTCGCCGTTCGGCATATGGAGAAATTTCTCGCTTGACCCGCGCGGCAGCGATACTCGGGGCTTTTCCGCCTACGACGGGATATATGCCGATGCGCTCGAATGGGTGCGGTCACGCACGGTGGATTTCCTCTCCCCTCAGATATATTTTCGCCGCGACGATCCCGCAGCGCCTGCAATGACGCTTATGCAGTGGTGGAGCGATGCGCTCGGCGGCAGCGGGATCCCGCTCATTTTTTCGCTCGCGGACTATAAGGCAGCGCAGTGGGAGGACGGCGGCGAGATCGCGGAGCAGGAGCTGCTTGCCCGCGATATTCCGGGCTGCATCGGCTGTGCTCACTACGGCTACGGCGCTCTGTGTGCGGATGATTACGGCGTGCGCAGCTGTTTGTCGGAGGCGGTCATGTCCGAATAGCCGAGCGGATGCATCGGCTATCCATATCAAGTCGGCTTTCTATCGCGGCGGCTGCCAATGTATTGCTGCGCTCCTACGTTTCGGTATGGCGGCATTACGCGGCTGCGCTTCCAGTATTTTAGGGTGGCAAAGTCCGCTCGGTCTGAGTATAATGGTAGTAAACCATCGCGCGGCGCTGCTGTGCGGGAAAGGCTCGGCTGAGGAATATGGAACTTACGCGCATAGGCGACGACGGACTGAAAATCGAGCTGTCCGCCGAGGATATGCTGTTATATAATATCGCCGGAGGGTGTATAGATTGCGCGCCGGAGAGGGCGCCGCACGTAATTCGTGAGATACTGCGCGAGGCGCGGCGAAAGACCGGCTTTGACGATTCCGGCGGCAGGATAATGGTTCAGGTTTTTGAATCGTCCGGCGGAGGCTGCGAGATGTTTGTTACGCGGCTTCATGCCGGAGAGCGCCTCAGAGCCTGTCGTGTCCGTGATATGCAGCTGCTGCTTCGGCTCTGCCGTGCGCTTGCATTATGCGCGGGAGCGTCGGACGGAAGAGCATACAGAACCGACGACGGCAGCTATCTGCTCGTGATGCCGTACGGCTGCGGCGGCGATATCATGACCGAATTCGGCGAGGTGTTTTATACCTGCGACGGCTATCTGGCAGAGCATTGCAGCGAGATATGCAGTCATGCGGTCGAGCGGCTCGGCGCGCTTGCCTGACAGCGGCTGTGCCACGCGCTTGCCGGTGGAGCATGGTTTACGCGCGGCGGCAAGCACAGCTTTTCGTTTACGCGGCAGGATTGGCGTATACCTTGAAAAAACAGAAAACAATAAAATACATAGGAAACAGAAAAACAGGAGATGCTTAAATGGAATTGACATGGGAGACGCTCGAGGCGGAATGCCGCAGCTGCACAAAATGTCCGCTCAGCGAGACAAGAACCAACTGTGTTTTCGGAACGGGCAACAGAAATGCCGACCTTATGTTTATCGGTGAAGCGCCGGGCGAAAACGAGGATCTGACCGGTGTGCCGTTTGTGGGCAGGGCGGGACAGCTTTTCGACAAATTTCTCTATGCGGTGGATATACCGCGAGAGGAGGTTTACATAGCAAATATGCTCAAATGCCGCCCGCCGCGCAACCGCGATCCGCTGCCGGGAGAGCAGGATCTGTGCATAGGCTACCTGCGCGCGCAGGTAAAGCTCATAAGACCTAAGATCATCGTCTGCCTCGGCAGAATATCCGCCATGCGTCTTATCCGTCCCGATTACCGCATCACCCGCGAGCACGGGCAGTGGATACAGAAGGCGGGCGTGTGGATAACCGCAGTCTACCATCCGTCGCTGCTGCTGCGCGATCCGAGAAAAAAGGAAGATATGCTTATAGACATGAAGGCGATAAAGGCGCGCCTTGAAGAGCTTACCGTACCGGAGAGCGGTGCTGAAAATGCCGACGGCGAAAGCACGAAAATCGTCGACTGATTGTTGACAAACCCACTTCGTTGTGCTACAATGATTCTGCACGAAGATAAATCATGCGGAGGGCTTAATGATGAGAGTAAAAATCAACCTCGATACTATGACCGATATTAACGATTTCGTTAAGATCATGGCAGGCTATGACGGTAATGTATATCTTACCGATAAGGACAGAGCCTTCGTCGTAAGTGCAAAATCCATGCTCGGTGCCATATATTCTATGGAGTGGGGCGAGGTATGGTGTGAATCCGACAAGGATATCTATCACCTTATTGCTCCCTTTGTCGCGCAGGAGTGATCCGGCGCTGCTGCATGTCGTCGGGCTCTCCGAGCCGCGCTGTGCCGGATCGGTCGGTGTGTGCGGAGTGAGCTCGGTATCGCTTGCCTGACATCTGCTGCCCGCTGCCCATGTGGCGGCGGGCGGCTTTACTTGTTTTTTATAGGTTAATCGCAGACCCGCAGGGCTGTGAGAGCAGGGCGGAGAAGTGCTGCCCTTTTACGGAGAATCAGATGAGAAAAAACGAAAGAACAGCGAGTGCGCAGATGTATTCCGACGCGGAGTCGGCAGGACGGTCGGAGCACGGTGCAGTGACGGAAAATCCCGTACGCGCGGAGCATTCCGCCGATATCGACACGGCGCATCGTACACGCGCGGCAGAGATACTGCCTCCGCGCGGCAGCATGCCCGAGAGCGACGGCGACTGCCTCGACTATGTAGCCACCTGTCTATTCGGGCTCGAGCGGCTCGTGGGCGAGGAGATAGACGCGCTCGGATACGAGCGTACATTTACAATGGACGGCAGAGTGGGATTTCGTGCCGGAGCGGATGCCGCCGCACGCTGCAATATGTGGCTCCGTACCGCCGAGCGGCTGTATGCCAGTCTCGGCAGCTTTACCGCGCCTACCTTTGACGCTCTCTTTGAGGGAACAAAGGCGCTGCCGTGGGAGCGCTTTATCGGCAGGGAGGATGCATTCCCGGTCAAGGGACATGCCGTCCGTTCTCAACTGTACAGCATTCCAGACTGTCAGAGTATAGTCAAAAAGGCGCTTGCGGATCGTCTCGGAGGCATTTACGGACTGCGTATGCTGCCCGAGACGGGAGTCAAGTATCAGGTCGAGTTCTTCATATTCAAGGACGAGGCGACTCTGATGATAGATCTGTCGGGTACCGCACTGCATAAGCGCGGCTACCGTGCCGAGGCAGGGGATGCTCCGCTGCGCGAAACGCTTGCCGCTGCGCTTGCGCTTATTTCGCGCCCGCGCGAGAAGGTGCTGCTGTGGGATCCGTTTTGCGGCTCGGCTACCATTCCGATAGAGGCGGCTATGATAATGACCCGTCGCGCACCCGGCTGCTCGCGCAGCTTTTGCTCGGAGGAGTTTCCGATGTTTCCGCCGCAGCTGTGGCGTGACGCGCGTGAGGAGGCAGCCGACGCCGAACGCAGAGATTCCGCTTTTGAGACGTTCGGCTCGGATATCGACCCCGACATACTCGGCGTTGCCGCAGAGAATGCGCGTCTTGCGGGAGTCAGCGACCGCGTAAAGCTCTTCCGTCTCGATGCGCGTGAGGTTACTACCGGCGGCAGACGCGGTACGATCGTCTGCAATCCCCCTTACGGCGAACGTATGGGCACTCCCGAGCAGATACATCGGCTCTACCGAGATATCGGCAGGAGCTGGAGCGAGCTCGGCAGATGGCAGAAGTATATACTTACCTCGGACGAGGAGTTTGAGCGGTATTTCGGCGCGCGTGCCGATAAGGTGCGCCGACTGTATAACGGAATGCTTCGCTGCGGGCTGTATCAGTATTTTAAGCCCGCCGACAAAAAGGGCGAAAGGAAAAAGAAAAGGACATGAGCAGCTCATCCGGTCTTTTTATAAATAAGGGCGGCTTCAGGCAGGGATTGCACGACGGTCTGCCCATCTGCTTCGGATATCTTTCGGTCGCATTTGCATTCGGCATATTCTCGACCGGCAGCGGGCTCTCGCTTCTTGAGACTCTTCTGATATCCATGACCAACGTTACGAGCGCGGGACAGCTTGCGGGCGTGCCTATAATAGCGGCGGGCGGCAGCCTTGCCGAGCTTGCACTTGCACAGCTCGTTATCAATCTGCGCTATGCGCTGATGTCGGTATCGCTCTCGCAGAAGCTCGCGCCTGATGTAAGGCTCGGCGACCGCTTTGTCATCGCCTTTGTAAATACCGACGAGGTGTATGCCGTTGCCGCATCTCGCCCCGGCTCGGTCGGACGCGGGTATATGTACGGACTGATAATCCCTCCGTTCCTCGGCTGGAGCACCGGAACGCTTATCGGATGCATTGCCGGCAGTCTGCTGCCCGAGATGATAGTCAACGCACTCGGTATAGCTATCTACGGAATGTTCATCGCAATTGTGCTCCCGCCCGCAAGAAAGAGCGCCCCGGTCGCTTTCTGCGCTGTTATTGCAGCTGCGATATCCTGCGCATTTAAGTTTATTCCGGTGCTCAGCGGCGTTTCGGGAGGCTTTGTAATTATTATCGCGGGTGTCGCCTCTGCGGTTATAATGGCGGCGATAGCACCGATAAAAGACGGACAGAACGAACAAGACGGATCGGATACATCGGATACATCGGATTCATCGGATTCATCCGACGCATCGGATGCAAATGACGGCGCCGAGCTTGCGGACGGAGCTGCCTCGGCGGCGGAATTATCGGATGGTGCTGTCTCGGCAGGATTATCGGACGGCAGTGCGCCCGATGAGGCTTACTGCGCGACTGCAAGAGCTGATGAACATAAGGACGGTATGCCTGTCGAGGACATAGTATCAGGTGGGGATGGCGCACACGAAAAAGCAGAGGAGGCGGCAGAATGAAGGACTTTTCGACATTTCTCATTTACCTTGCCGTTATGGCGGGAGTGACATATCTTATCCGCATGCTTCCGCTCGTGCTTTTCCGCCGCAAGATAGAGAGCCGCTTTATCCGTTCGGTGCTCCACTATATGCCGTATGCGGTGCTTACGGCTATGACCGTGCCCGCGGTTTTCTCGTCGACGGGGGCATTTATCCCGTCGCTCTGCGGCTTTATCGTCGGCGTAGTGCTCGCGTTCTTTGAGCGCGGACTGCTTACCGTTGCGGCAGGCTCCTGCCTCGGCGCGCTGATAGCGGGTATCGTTACAAGCCTTATTTGATTCTGTTTGAGCTGCCGTATTTACGTACGTTCATATCAATGAATTTACTGACAGCCCGCGATGCGGGCTGTTTTTTCTTTAATATTTATGGAAAATTTATTTTGTGCGAAATTATAGACAAAGCAGGGATAATCATGTATAATAAAATAATAATAATATCCCCCGCCGAGCGCGGGCAGTGAAAGG
Source organism: uncultured Eubacteriales bacterium (assembly GCA_900545935.1). Taxonomy (GTDB): domain Bacteria; phylum Bacillota; class Clostridia; order Oscillospirales; family CAG-272; genus UMGS911. Next base: position 33,372 of record URAP01000009.1, on the reverse strand, counting down.
ACGTAACAAAAAATGAAAGAAAATAATGCTATTCTTCGCTTGCTTGAAAACGACAGCACACTCACTGCGGAGCAGCTCGCGGTAATGTGTGATAAAGAAGTCGGCGATATCAGAGACATGATAAAGAAGTATGAGCAGGACGGTGTTATAGTCGGTTATAAGACGCTTATCGACTGGGATAAGACCGACCGTGAATATGTTACCGCCCTGATAGAGCTTAAGGTATCTCCGCAGCGCGAGCGCGGCTTTGACCGCATGGCGGAGAAGATCCGTAATTTTCCCGAGGTTCAGAGCGTCTATCTGATGTCGGGCGGATTCGACCTTGCCGTATTTATCGAGGGCAGAACGATGAAGGAGGTTGCATTCTTTGTCGCGCAGAAGCTCGCACCGCTCGATTCCATCGTTTCTACCGCGACGCATTTTGTGCTGAAAAAGTACAAGGACAAGGGAGTTAACTATACTATAATCGATAACGACGAAAGAGGGTACACAATTTGAACAGTTATGAAAATGTGCTCTCGAAAAAGGCACAGTCACTTCAGCCGTCGGGAATACGAAAGTTTTTCGATATTCTCGGCGAGATGGAGGACGTTGTCTCGCTGACCGTAGGTCAGCCGGATTTCGTCACTCCTTGGCATATACGTGAGGCTGCTATCGACAGCCTCGAGCAGGGAAAGACCTATTATACCTCCAACAGCGGTACCGCTGAGCTTCGCCATGAGATATCGCGTTATCTCGCCCGCCGCTTCGATCTGCACTACGATGCAAACGACGAGATACTCGTCACAGTCGGCGGCAGCGAGGCTATCGATCTTGCTATCCGTGCCTGTGTTGACGACGGAGATGAGGTCATCGTTCCCGTGCCGAGCTTTGTCTGCTACGGACCTATCGTTACCCTGGCGGGCGGCACTCCGGTTTTTCTCGAAACAAAGGAAGAGGACCGCTTCAAGATAACTCCCGAGCAGCTCCGTGCGGCTATTACCCCGCGCACAAAGATGCTCGTGCTCCCATATCCTAACAACCCCACCGGCGCTATCATGACCGCTGAAGAGCTCGAGGCTATCGCACAGGTGCTGCGCGGCACCGATATACTTGTTCTCTCGGACGAGATATATGCGGAGCTTACATACGGCAGGAAACATGTGTCTATAGCGTCGCTGCCCGGAATGCGCGAGCGCACAATCGTTGCCAGCGGCTTTTCCAAGGCATATGCCATGACCGGTTGGCGGCTCGGCTATACCGCAGCACCGAGTGAAATAACATATCAGATGTTCAAGATACATCAGTATGCCATCATGTGCGCGCCGACCACGAGTCAGTTCGCGGCACTCGAGGCAATGAAGAACGGTGACGGCGATATCGCAGAGATGGCAGCGGAATACGACCGCCGCAGAAAGCTCATCGTGTCCGGACTGCGCAGCATCGGCATGCCGTGCTTTGAGCCGGAGGGCGCGTTCTACGTCTATCCTAACCTTACGGCATTCGGCATGACGAGCGAGGATTTCTGTGCACAGCTGCTTAAGGAGACACATGTTGCTATCGTCCCCGGAACGGCGTTCGGCGACTGCGGAGAGGGCTTTGCCCGCATCTCTTATGCATACTCGGTCAAGCACATCAAGACCGCTCTCGAACGCATAGAAAAATTCACATCCAAGCTCGGAGGTTGACAGCTGTATGATAAGACTTGCGGTAATCGGCAGAAATTTTGTCGTTGACAGCATGATAGAGGCTATGAAGCATGTGCCGGAGCTTGAACTGTGCGGTATCTGCTCACGCAGCGCGGAGGGCGCACGCGAGTTTGGAGAGCGGTACGGTATTGATCCCGCGCACAGATATGTGGGCATTCATGCGCTTGCGCACGCCGAGGATATCGACGCGGTATATATTGCAACGCCTAATACCGTACATGCCGCTCAGGCGGTCGCCATGCTTGAGTCCGGCAAGCATGTGCTCGTAGAGAAGCCTGCCGCCGTTTCCGCAAAGGAGCTCGGGCACATGATTGCAGCCTCCAAGCGCAACGGCAAGATTCTCATGGAGGCTATGATGCCCCTGTATACTCCCGCCTTTGCGGTCGCAAAACGGCTTATACGAAATATCGCCCCCGTTCGCTGCGCGACGCTCTCTTACCGTCAGTATTCGTCGCGTTATGACGCGCTGAAGCAGGGCAAGGTAGAAAATGCCTTTAACCCCGAGCTGGGCGGCGGAGCGCTGACCGATCTCGGAGTTTACTGCGCCGCGGTCGCTGAGGGACTGTTCGGAACTCCGCACCGTATCGGAGCGGAGGCTATGTTCCTCGAGACCGGAGTCGACGGTCTCGGCTCAGCCTCGCTTATGTATAACGGAATGATGGCGGACCTGACCTATTCAAAGATATGCGACGGTGCCCGAGGCGCTGAGATATGCGGCGAGGAGGGCGTTATAACGCTCGATTCCGTTTCGCGCCCGCGATACGTGACGCTCCGCCTGCGCTCCGGCGGCGTGCGTCGCTACGACGGCGACCGTCTCGACCTTGAGCGCTTTGATATCAAGCGCCTTGATGATGCCGCTCTCGCCTCGATAGAACTCGATGCCGACGGGCATACCCCGTCCGACGCGGTTCAGCCGCTGCCGACCATGACGCATGAGCTGCGGCATTTCGTGCACCTTGTCGAGCACGGCTCGGTTCAGCTTGCGGGCTTTGATCTTGCGCATACAGAGGGCGTTGCGGCGATACTTGACGGCATTGCGCATTGCTGTGATATAAAGCACGGCGCAAAGAAGTAATTCCTTCATTCTTGCCCGAGTAATAGCGCAAAGAAGTAATTTCGATATTCTTGCTCCGGTAATACCGTTGCGGATAAAATCGCAAAAGCCGATTTTTGTTCCTTTTAGCGGCAGACGGCTAAGTGCGGCGCCTGATGCGCAGAATAATAACATAAATCCCGATGCTTGAATGCTGTTGCATTCCCTCAGCGTCGGGATTTTGTATTTCGCAACCTCTCCTTGACGCTGTACGTTTTCTTATTTATATATATCAGTGTACAATTTTAAATAACAACAGAAGTGTTTTTATATTCCGTTGGCTCCGCATACGGAATATTCGCCGCCCGGTGCAAATAGAATGTAGCGTAAACACTATTCACACAAAATGAGGTCGGTGATTGTATGCATAGCGAGGAAAAGGCGAGGTGCGAGGAATTCGGTGAATATCTCGTTAGTCACGGTACCACGGTGCGCGAGGCGGCAAGATATTTCGGAATGAGTAAGAGCACGGTACATAAGGATGTTACGACCGCGCTGAAATATAAAAATCCCGCGCTTGCCGAGAAGGTCGCAGAGCTTCTCGGCAGGAACAAGGCGCAGCGCCATCTGCGCGGCGGAGAGGCGACAAGACGCAGATATGCCGAGAAACGCCGGCGGGCAAGCCGGGACGGAGATGCGGTCGGAGGAGCTGCTGGAGCGCGTGGGAATACCGCTGCGCGGAGCAAAAAGCGTGCCGAAAAAGACGACAGTTTATCGGATAGGGGAAAAATATCGAAAAAGAGTGCGGTATCCGCAGGTAAGAGCGATTCGGTTAAGAAAAGCGTAATGCCTGCGGGAAAAAGCGCTATGGCGGGAAAGAGCGATAGAACCGAAAAGCAGAGCAAATTGTCCGGGAAGAACGATAAGACCATAGGGTATGAAAGAACGGCTGACAGCGAAGCAAAGCACCGCACCGGGAAGGGAGGCGGCAGACGGGGATGAAAAAACAGCTTGACAAAATAGCAGCGGCAGGCGGCGAGGCGGGAGAAAAGCAGGATCCCGCAGTATCGGAGAAAACGGATAGAATCAAGATACTGTATGCCACATCCGAGCTTGCGCCGTATGCGTATACCGGAGGTCTCGGCGATGTTTCCGCATCTCTGCCGCCGTGTCTCGGCAGGCTCGGTGCGGAGATTCGGGTCGTTATGCCGTGCTATCGCGGTATTCGAGAGCGGCTCGGAGACAGGCTTCACAGTGCGGCGCAATTCACCGTTTCGCTGTCGTGGCGGCGGCAGGACTGCGAGATTCTCGAGGCAGAGATGGACGGCTATATTCTTTATCTCATTCGCTGCGATTATTACTACGGCAGGGGCGCGCTTTACGGCTATTACGACGATGCGGAGCGCTTTGCCTTTTTCTCGCTTGCGCTGCTTGAGATGATGGAGCAGGTGAGATTTTTTCCGGATGTGCTGCATACCGGAGACTGGCAATGCGCGGCGGCTCAGGTTTATCTCGAGTGCCGCTTTCGCGGAAGCCGTGCGGGGTACGAAAATATTCGCGGGGTACATACCATACACAATATCGAGTATCAGGGCAGATTTTCGGAGAGCACCATCGGTGATATTCTCGGGCTCGAGGAGGCATCGGAGCTGCTTCTTGACGGCGGCGGGATAAATCTGACTCGCGGCGCGGTGCTATGTGCCGATGCGGTAACTACGGTCAGCCGCGGCAGCCTTGACGATATGCTCGCACCCGGCGGCGGGGCGGGGCTCGGCGGTCTGCTGCGCGAGAACCGGGGCAAGCTGTTCGGAATAACAAACGGTATCGACGAAGAGCTGTTCGACCCATCTACCGACATCGTTCTTCCGTGTCGATATTCTGCGGCGGATATGGGCGGTAAGATGTGCTGCAAGGCGGAGCTGCAGCGGCTGCTCGGGCTCGGCGACAGACTCGATGTTCCGCTGTTCGCGGTCGTTTCGCGACTGACCGAGCAGAAGGGCATAGGGCTGCTGCTCAGCATACTGCCCGAGCTTGTAGAGCGCGATATCCAGATAGCGGTGCAGGGCACGGGCGACGGAGAATACGAGCTTGACCTGCGGGATGCCTCGCGCCGGTTTCCCGGAAAGATAGCGTCGGTGCTGCGCTTTGACCCCGAGCTCGCGCACCTGATATATGCGGGCGCGGATGCGTTTATCATGCCGTCGCGCAGCGAGCAGTGCGGGCTGTCGCAGATGATAGCCTCACGCTACGGCACAGTGCCTATCGTGCATTCGGTCGGCGGTCTGCGCGAGACGGTGCGTGACTATGATGCCGAGACGGGAGAGGGCGACGGCTTTGCTTTTGACGGATTTTCGGGCGAGGCGCTGCTCGGCGCGGTGGCACGTGCGGAACGGCTATTCCGCCGTGACCGCGCGGCTTTTACCGCTCTCGGTCAGCGCATAATGCTGAGGGATTTTTCGTGGCGCAGTTCGGGAGAAAAGTATATGCAATTGTATCGAATGGTGCATGGGGAGGCTAAAACCGTCAGGAACGAAAAAACGAAAACAGTTTTTAATTTTTAAATTGATGAAGGCTTAGTTTAATCAGCATTTTGATTATGGGGTCGGAATCCTTTCGTTTTTGAATAAATTTTATGTTATCGCTTTATGTGTATACTGCGCCGGAGATTTAATTGGTCTTTATTTCAATAATACTAAAACGGGACTGTTGATGATCTTTTAACAGTCCCGTTATGAGCTTTATGTTATTGATTATATCGCTTGCCTATTTTTTCAGCTCCCCGCGTGTACTGCTTACAGCGCCGCGTCACAGAACAGATACCTGGGCTATTGCTAATATTTCTGCATTTGCAACGCTGCCGTAGCTGGTGCTGCCTGCAATATCTATACCTCTGTGAGTCGGACCGAAGAACTGGCTGATATTACCCCCACTGCCCTTGCTCTTCAATTTAATGCCTCTGATCGGGAGTATAAAGCCGGCATCGTTTGCTTGCAAATCAATACTGTTATTTACGTCGGCTTTCGGCGAAGAATCCGCAGAAACATTGTCGTCAAGCGGCGGAAGTAAATTTGTAATTCTGTATTCCCCGAAAAGCTTATCTTTATGGAAAATCTGAACGATCATTCCGTCCTTGACAAAGCCTTCCGTAACCTCTTTCTCGCCGTCATACACCTTTATTCCGTCTCCGGAAAAGGTCTCTACATCGTAGATAAGAGACTCGACCCTCCAATCCTCGTGCATTTCGGTTATAGTCTTGCTCTTTTCGTTGAATGTAAAATATACACTGTGCGGGCAACTGTTTGCCATATTGACCTCTGTCAAAACGTTTGTCGAATCGTACAAACCATCGGTCGCATATGCGCTTATCCCAAATATCGCTGCCGTAATGACTATGACAACAGACAGTGCGAGTAAAAATCTTGTTTTCTTATTCATGATTAGTCCTCCGAAGTTATATTTAAGTACTTTTTCGCAATTCTCGGACTGAGCCAGATGTCAATCTCAGTATCCGGTTCAACTCTTCCCCTGACAGGTGTGTAAAGACCTATATCCACTCGGTCATCGGTAAAACCGAGTTTTTCGTGACTGAAACCGTCGTACCTAAAATGAAGCTCATACCCCTCGTCACCGTTAAGACCGCCGGATACGTCATCATATTTTATGGTGATACCGTCAATTGCGGCAATCTCGTCATAAGTATAATACTCAAAGTCTCCCTCAAATAAATCGGATGCAGCGACATGGTCGAGATCAATACATCTGAAATCATCATCCGGCAGAGGTATTCTCTCTCCTGTTTCCTCAATGGTTCCCCATACGGATGGATTCAGATAATCGGTATTGTAAAAGAAATACCAACCGTAACCGGTTTCAAAGCGATAGCTTGCGCCACCCTTCAGAATCTGATATTCAATTATCTTTCCGTGCTTTGCAGATATCTCGGCAAATGTCTGCCCGTATTCAGAAATAAGGTCGGCATTAAGCTTGAGCTTTTCTGCCTCGGTTTCGGGCGCAGTGGTTTCAACGGTTGTTTCAGAGGTGGTTTCGGGTGTCGTTGTGGTGACAGCGGTCGTCTCCGCCGTCGTTTCGTCAGCAAGCTTATCCTCGCCGCAAGCGGTCATGCCGATGCACATACCGAGCGCAAGGGTGGCGGTTAAAATTTCCTTTGAGTACATTTTCATAGTATTCTCCTTCGGGACAGTGTTCCCGTTTGACGTGGTTGAAATTATATCCGGTTAAGGCGATATTCGTCGGTGCGCGATGCGCTGCATTAAAGAGTCTCCTTTCCTCGCCTGCAAGTACTGACGTCTATCGCAGTGAAACAAAATTATATCTCCGATTGATAAAAATATCCTCCTTCGATTTTCGGATCGAGAAAAATATCGTGCGCAGTGTCTGGTGCGCCTTACCTCTGACAGCCGTAAAGACTATGCACAATACAGCTGCAAGGCAAATTTCTGCGCTATAAGGTCATTTTTTGTCTACAACACTTATTACGATTTACATCGCGAAATTACTACATTTTTTTACCGAAAATTTTAAAAAAATTTTTGCCGTATCATTTCAGTGTCAAAGCAAAAGGCGAGGGAGCATGGCTCACCCCGCCTTAGATTATCAATGCCTATATATAGGCGAGTGGTCGACATATAAAACTGTTTTATTCAGTTATGATGTTCGCGATATAATCTGTTGTTTATTTGTCTTATATCTTATTTGCCGATACCGACACGCTCGACGTTGCAGTATCTGAAGCCGGGAATTACCTGATAGATCATGGTATCGTCGGTGAGACGGTAGTCTCTGTTTTCAAGGTCTGCCAGACCTATCTGCGAGAGCGTGAGGTCAAAGTTGTCGCGTATGACTATGAGACGCGCGGCGGCATTGGAAACATCGTTCGACTTGCTCGAGGAGGAGAACACATTGTTTCTCACCCTTGCGTCGCCGTATGCGTAAGCGACATAGTTGTCGTTCAGGTCATAGCAGTTGGTCGTTTTTAGCAGCATTACCCACGGGTTGAGGTAAGCCCAACGCTCGGTGCCGTAGCCGGGATTCTCCTTGTCGGAGAGCAGGAACTGCCAGAACATACCGTTCGGATAGGTTCCGATATTGCCGGTGCCGTCCTCGAGCAGACCGTTCCATCCGGTGTGTTCGTTCTGAACCTTGTAATAATTTCCGCCGTGGAACTGATATACGGAGTTGATAAATAGGTTGTCGCACAGCTCATTGTCGGGGCCGCCGCTGAGAATGCCGAAGCCGTCAACATTCTCAAGGATGTTTGAATATACCTGCATTCCGCCGCTGCCCGCGTCGAGGTAAATGCCGTGCGGGTTGAAGTAGATGTTTTCATCATTAATAATATTACGTACGATATTGTCGTGTATCTTCGTACCGCCGGAGGTAATGGTCGCGTCGTAGATGTACAGCGCACCGGCATCCGACGAATCGTAGCAGAGGTTCTCAAAGATGTTGTAGGCTATCTCGATATTTGTTCCGACGTAGGACATACCGAGGTGCGGAGCATCGTATATCTCGTTGTTCAGTGCGCGCGAGCCGAGCCCCTGAAGCGACAGACCGGGGTTATAGATGCGGTCGAGCTCCTCGAAGGCATGTATCTTGCAGTTGGATACCTGGCTGTCTGTGAATATATTAGCGCGTCTTACTTCCTTGTCGACTCCTATGCGGATGCCGTTGCCTCCGACATTGTATACCTCACAGCCGTCGATAAGAATTCTGTTGCCCGTGGCATCAACGGCGTTTCTGCCGATGCAGAGTATGCGGCAGCCGGATACGGTAATGTCGTCGCCGGTCAGCTTCATTGCGTCGAGCATCGTTCCGCGGAAAGTAAGACCGGAGAATGTGATATTCGATGCAGTCGATTCGAGCATTCTCGTGCAGAGCGACTGACCGATGGTCACACCGCTCTCCTGCCAGCCGTCCGGCAGATAGATATAGAGCATTCCGGTATCGCGGTTAATGTAGTATTCCATAGGCGCATCAAGCTCCTCGGGAACATTGTAGAATGCATAGCGGGAGTTCTGTATGACCTTTCCGTAGTCGCCGTTCGTGGGTGTATAGACGACATAGCCGGTCTCCTCGTCTATGCCGACTATATCGGCGCTCGATTGTATCCAGTCGATAGGGAAGAAGCCGTTCATGCGAGCATTCTTTCTCGACTCTTCGGACCACGATGCGGCTCTGCCCGACTCGTCGTAAAAGCTGTAATAACCCTCGCTTTCATTATTGCTTGTCTTTGTCGCGTAGACGTAGTTGCTGATGCTGTTGGAACGGTTGAGATTCGGGTAACGTGCCTGAGTGCAGCGAACATCGCCGACATATATGCGGTTGTCGGGAAGTATGGCATTGTGGATACCGGTGCGGTCGTAACGGGCATAATCGAGTCCGTCTGCGGCGAGATCGTAGGCAAGTACCTTATCCTTCGACTCCTCCGGCAGCAGCGAACGGAATGCCTCGTCCGGCTCTGTAAATTTCTCGGGGTCGAGTGTCGCCGCTCCGGTAAATACGGGAGTTTCGTCCTCGTATGCAACATAGCTGACCGAAAATCCGTCGCTGCCGCCATCCTCAGCCGTCAGCTTGAATGTGGTGTCGCGCCGATACTCGCCGCCGCGTATAATGACCTGCGCGCCGGAGTACTGCTCGCGCGAGAGGGCGCGTACGGCATCTCTTGCCGCTTCGAGGGTCGCGAGAGGCGCAGACTCCGTTCCGGCGGCGCTGTCGTCTCCCTCGGTCGAGACATATATCTGTGCGAGCGGCAGTTCTCCCTCCGCAAAGACGGTGAGCGATGCCGATGCTGTCAGCAGCGCGAGTGCAAGTGCGGAAACCTTTCGTATCGCATTTGACGGAAATGTTATTTTCATGTTTGGACTACTCCTTTTTGTAGTGCGTTTTTTGATGCGGATGATGGAGTGCAGCATCCGACTTTGTTCATTATATACATAGTCTAACATGTCAAAGCAAATCTGTCAATAAAAAAGCAACAATATAATTATAATAATTTATTATAACAGAGCAGCAAAAAAGTGAGCTGTTAAAAAACAGTTTTTAGGCAGTCGGCTTTGATTACCGATGAAATAGGTGATAACCTATGGGATATGTGATCCCCGGTGATAAGTGAAAATGTTCGGCGGCAGGCGGCATTGCTCATCGGGCGGCGGCTCTGAGACACGAGTATGCGCGATGAATGAAAAAATAAAAAAAGAAAAGCAGCCCCGGGGTGAGTGACCGAGTCTGCTTTTCCGATTTCGAAATCGTCTGAACCTATCAGTTCAGCTTGTTGAGAGCGAGAGTGAACTGGCTCTTCTTTCTTGCGGCTTTATTCTTGTGAATAGTGCCGTTTGCCACAGCCTTATCAATGATCTTGACTGCTGCCTTATATGTATCGGCTGCTGCTGCCTTATCGCCGGCTGCAATTGCTGCCTCATACTTTTTGATCGTGGTCTTCATATCCGATTTGAACATCTTGTTCTGAAGAGTCTTGGCTGCGGTTACGAGCACACGCTTCTTAGCGGATTTAATGTTCGGCAAGTTTTTCACCTCCTTAAAGATTTGTACGGGTGAGCGTACATTGCGGCGCTGCATGTCCGCGGACGTGTGGACAGCGGTGCGCCGATTGCATTTACCGCTATATTATATCACTATGCCTACGGTTTTGCAAGAGCTTTTTTCATATTTTTGAAAAAATGTGCCGGATGGCTCGGAGAACACGGCTTTTATGCTCCCGCAATAGGGAATTGTACGGGTATCGGGCTGTTATTTGTCGTGATTCGACTCGATCTCAGGCTTGATTCGGTATGTTCGTGACACAAATTAACGAAATGTAAAATAAATAAAAACTTTAATTTACAATTAAAGAAAATAAGCCTTTTTTCAGAAAAAAGCCTTGACAAGCAGGATGCGTTGTGGTATTATGCTCTTGATTCGCCATAAGGATTTTTTTCTTTTTCGCGAGAGCCGAAAAGCGGTGAAAACCGCTTCGGAATGCGCTTTCTGCGACTTTGTACGGCGATGAAACAAGCTAATAACGGACGGTAATTTTACTGCCACCGCAGATAACGGATATGGGAATGAAATACCGCCGGACACTCGAAGCCTGCTTATAATTCGGCTGTAACCAGCATGCCGTAGGGGTGACTTCGAGCTGCTTTCGGCGGGTTTTATTCCCGTATTTTGCCGTTAAGGCACGGACGCATGATTCCGGGCGCCGTATCCCGGTGCTCACGGAGGACTGTGCGGAATGCCTCGGACGGTATGCGGGAGCTCCGTTTTTCCCCCAAGACTTTTATGTGAATGGAGTGGTTGTTTAAATGGTAAAGCCCCAGAAGCTCGGTAAGAACACACGTATGAGCTTTTCCAAGATCGATGAGACTCTGGATCTGCCGAATCTCATTGATGTTCAGAAGAAGTCCTACGAGTGGTTCCGCCGTGAGGGACTGATGGAAGTTCTTCGTGATGTCTCCCCTATCACCGATTATTCGGGAAATCTCGAGATCGAGTTCATCGACTACACAATAGACCCCGAGCCTAAGTACTCGGTAGAGGAGTGCAAGGAGAGAGACGTTAACTACGCCGCACCTCTCCGCGTTACCGTCCGTCTTTTCAACAAGGCGACCGGAACGCCTATCGTTAAGCAGATATTCATGGGCGATTTCCCGCTGATGACCGAGAACGGTACATTTATCATCAACGGCGCGGAGCGCGTCGTCGTTTCACAGATCGTCCGCTCGCCCGGAATGTACTATGACCATGATTTCGACAAGAGCGGCAAGCTTATTTATTCCGCTCAGGTCATCCCGTATCGCGGCGCATGGATCGAGTACGAGACCGACATGAACGATATCATGTATGTCCGCATAGATAAGAACCGCAAGATGCCCCTGACCATTTTTATCCGTGCGCTCGGCTTTGAGACAGATGAGGAGATCATCGAGCTTCTCGGCGACGACCACTGCCTGCGTGAGACGCTCGCAAAGGACGAGATGCAGAGCGAGGCGCTCAAGTATAATACAAGCGCGGTAGACGAATCTCTCAAGGAGATCTATAAGCGTCTGCGTCCAGGCGATCCGCCGCTTGTGGAGAGCGCTCAGGTACTTATCAACAATCTCTTCTTCGACCCTAAGCGCTATGACCTCGCTGCTGTCGGACGCTATAAGTACGACGGCAAGATGGATCTCGAGTCCCGTCTGCGCGGACAGCTTCTTGCCCGTCCTGCCGTAAACCTTATCACCGGTGAGCTTATCGGTAATGAGGGAGACATCATCGACGATGAGATGCTCGCAGAGTTCCGCGCGGGCGCGGTCAACGAGGCGTATATTCAGATAGACGGCGCAGAGCTCAAGCTGCTCTCCAACGGTATGGTATACCCCGAGGCTATACTCGGTTACAGTCTTGAGGATATCGGACTGCGCCACAAGGTCCGCTACAGTGTTCTCTCCGAGATCATTGCTGCGGTGGGTACCGAGGAGGGCGATGTAAAGGCTGAGGCTAAGAAGCGCTTCTCCGAGCTTGCTCCTAAGAACATCACACGCGATGATATTCTCGCATCGGTCAGCTACATGATCGGTCTGTTCCACGGAGTCGGTGAAAAGGACGATATCGACCATCTCGGCAACCGTCGTCTGCGCTGCGTAGGCGAACTGCTTCAGAATCAGCTCCGCATCGGCTTCGCACGTATGGATAAGATCGTCAAGGAGCGTATGACCGTTCACGACAGCGAGTCCATCACACCCGAGGCGCTCATCAATATCCGACCGGTAGTTACCGCCATCCGCGAGTTCTTCGGCTCTTCGCCGCTCTCGCAGTTCATGGATCAGAACAACCCGCTTGCAGAGCTGACGCACAAGCGTCGTCTCTCCGCGCTCGGACCCGGCGGTATCTCTCGTGACCGTGCATCGTTTGAGGTGCGCGATGTTCACTATACCCACTACGGACGTATGTGCCCGATCGAGACCCCCGAGGGACCTAATATCGGACTTATCTCCTATCTTTCTACCTACGCGAGCATTAATGACTACGGCTTCATCGAGGCACCGTACCGCCGCGTGGATAAGGAAAAGGGCATAGTTACCCGCGAGGTCGAGTATATGACCGCCGACACCGAGGATAACTATATCGTCGCTCAGGCTAACGAGCCGCTCGACGAGGAGGGACACTTCATCAATAAGAAGGTCACAGCCCGCCATCGCGCCGAAATCATCGAGATCGACGCGAGCAGGGTCGACTATATGGACGTATCGCCTAAGATGGTCGTTTCGGTCGCTACGGCGTGCATCCCGTTCCTTGAAAACGACGATAACTCACGTGCGCTCATGGGCTCCAACATGCAGAAGCAGGCTGTCCCGCTTATGGTCACCGACTCTCCCATTGTCGGAACCGGTATGGAGTATAAGGCTGCCGTCGACTCAGGCGTTGTTGTCTGCGCTAAGCGCAACGGTACCGTCGAGCGTGTTACCGCTGATGATATCACTATTCGCGCAGAGGACGGAACCAAGGATGTTTACCACCTTATCAAGTTCAAGCGCTCCAACCAGGGCACCTGTGTAAATCAGCGCCCGATAGTAGATGTCGGCGAGCTTGTTAATGCCGGCGATGTCATTGCGGACGGTCCCGCGACCTCCGGCGGCGAGATCTCGCTCGGTAAGAATGCTCTCATCGGCTTTATGACATGGGAGGGCTACAACTACGAGGACGCGGTTCTCCTTAACGAGCGCCTTGTCCGTGATGATGTTTATACATCTATTCATATAGAAAAGTACGAGCATGAGGCTCGCGACACCAAGCTCGGACCGGAGGAGATTACCCGCGAGATACCGAATGTCGGCGACGACGCGCTCAAGGATCTTACTCCCGACGGCGTTATTCGTATCGGTACAGAGGTAAGAGCCGGCGATATACTTGTCGGTAAGGTAACGCCTAAGGGCGAGACCGAGCTGACCGCAGAGGAGCGCCTGCTCCGCGCGATCTTCGGTGAGAAGGCGCGTGAGGTCCGCGATACCTCGCTGCGTCTGCCGCACGGTGAGAGCGGTATCATTGTCGATGTCCGCGTATTCACTAAGGAGGCGGGCGACGAGCTGATGCCCGGCGTTAACAAGGTCGTCCGTGTTTATGTCGCTCAGAAGAGAAAAATTTCGGTCGGCGATAAGATGGCGGGACGCCACGGTAACAAGGGTGTCGTTTCGAGAATTCTCCCGCCCGAGGATATGCCGTTCCTTGCAGACGGTACGCCTCTTGATATTGTGCTTAACCCTCTGGGAGTTCCTTCGCGAATGAACATCGGTCAGGTGCTTGAGGTCCACCTCGGCATTGCGGCGCGCAAGCTCGGATGGAAGGTCATGACCCCCGTATTCGACGGCGCGCACATGGAGGATATCACCGAGCTGCTCAAGCAGGCGGGACTCAGCCCCGACGGTAAGGCAACTCTCTATGACGGAAGAACGGGCGAGCCTTTCGACAACCCCGTAACCGTAGGTATAATGTACTACCTCAAGCTCCACCATCTCGTTGACGATAAGATCCACGCACGCAGCACCGGTCCTTACTCGCTCGTGACGCAGCAGCCTCTCGGCGGTAAGGCACAGTTCGGCGGTCAGCGCTTCGGAGAGATGGAGGTTTGGGCACTTGAGGCGTACGGCGCTGCCTACACGCTTCAGGAGATACTGACCTTCAAGAGCGATGATGTAAACGGACGTGTAAAGGCGTTTGAGGCTATCGTCAAGGGTCAGAACATTCCTACACCCGGCGTTCCCGAGTCGTTTAAGGTGCTTGTCAAGGAGCTTCAGGCGCTTGCGCTTGATGTCCGTGTCCTCGATAAGAACGGCGAGGAGATCGAGCTGTCCACCATCGGAGAGGATGAGCCGGAGCAGCCCGTATACGTAGGCAATACCTACCGCGACGAAGAAAGAGATGAATATATGAACGCATCCGTCGTTAACGATATCGGCGACGACCGCGATGCTTATGATTCGGACGATGATGACGACTTCGCAGAAGAGTCCGAAACAGAGGATGACGGCTTCAGCGTCGGCATGGGCGATGAGCTGTACTCCGATTTCACAAGTGATGAAGAGTAATGGGAGGACAGTGAATGTCAACGGAACACAACACGTTTGATTCTATACAGATCGGTCTTGCTTCTCCTGAGATGATACTTAACTGGTCTCACGGAGAGGTAACAAAGCCCGAGACCATCAATTACAGAACTCTCAAGCCCGAGCGCGACGGTCTTTTCTGCGAGCGTATCTTCGGTCCGACCAAGGACGGAGAGTGCTCCTGCGGAAAGTATAAGCGCGTTCGCAACAAAGAGTTTCATGTCTGCGAAAAGTGCGGCGTTGAGGTGACAAGCAAGAAGGTCCGTCGTGAGCGCATGGGTCACATTCAGCTCGCAGCCCCCGTCTCACACATCTGGTATTTCAGAGCGGTCCCCTCGCGTATGAGTCTGCTGCTCGATATACCGCTTCGCGCACTCGAAAAGGTGCTTTACTTCGCATCCTATATAGTAATAGATCCCGGTGATACCCCTCTTGTCCGCAATCAGCTGCTGACCGAGAGCGAGTATAAATCCTACTACGAAAAGTACGAGGACGCTTTCCGCGTCGGCATGGGTGCAGAGGCTATCAAGGAGCTGCTCTCCGAGCCTATACTTAATCTCGACGAGCTCTCTGCCGACCTTCGCGCACAGCTCGCGAGCGCATCGGGACAGAAGAAGCTGCGCATCAGCAAGCGTCTTGAGGTAGTCGAGGCATTCCGCAAGTCCGGCAACCGTCCCGAGTGGATGATACTGGACGTTATACCGGTAATTCCTCCGGATATCCGTCCTATGGTACAGCTCGACGGCGGACGCTTTGCGGCATCCGACCTGAACGATCTTTACCGCCGCGTTATCGGCAGAAACAACCGTCTGAAGAATCTGCTCCAGATGGGCGCGCCCGATATCATTATCCGCAACGAGAAAAGAATGCTTCAGGAGGCTGTCGACGCCCTGATAGATAACGGCAGACGCGGCAAGCCCGTAACGGGACCGAGCAACCGTCCGCTCAAGTCGCTCTCCGAGATGCTTCGCGGTAAGCAGGGACGCTTCCGTCAGAACCTACTCGGTAAGCGTGTCGACTATTCGGGGCGTTCGGTTATCGTCGTAGGACCCGAGCTCAAGATTTATCAGTGCGGACTTCCTAAAGAGATGGCGCTTGAGCTCTTCAAGCCTTTCGTTATGAAGCGCCTTGTAGAGACTCAGAAGGCATCAAATATCAAGGACGCAAAGAAGAAGGTAGAGAAGGTCGCGCCCGAGGTATGGGACGCACTCGAGAATGTCATCAAGGAGCACCCCGTACTGCTCAACCGCGCACCTACGCTTCACCGTCTGTCCATTCAGGCGTTTGAGCCTATCCTCGTAGAGGGAAGAGCTATCAAGCTCCACCCGCTCGTATGTCCTGCATTCAACGCCGACTTCGACGGCGACCAGATGCCGGTACACGTACCGCTGTCCTCCGAGGCGCAGGCAGAGGCGAGATTTCTCATGCTCTCCGCGCGCAACCTGCTTAAGCCCGCAGACGGTAAGGCTGTTACGGTACCGTCTCAGGATATGGTCCTCGGCTGCTACTACCTTACGATGGATAAGCCCGGCGAGCCCGGCGAGGGACACGTATTCCGTGACTTCGACGAGGCTGTAATGGCATATGAAAATAAGCTGCTCGGACTCCATGCCCCCATCAAGCTCCGCGTTACCCGCGAGATTGACGGCGAGCAGGTCACCGGCATTATCGACGCTACGCTCGGACGGCTGATCTTCAACCGCTCGCTTCCGCAGGATCTCGGTTATGTTGACCGCAGCGATCCCGCAAAGAAGCTCGACCTTGAGATATCCTTCCGCTGCGGCAAGAAGCAGCTCGGTCAGCTTGTTGACCGCTGCATTAAGATACACGGTATTCCCGAGACCGCACGCGTGCTCGATGAGATAAAGAGCATGGGCTATAAGTATTCCACAAGGGCTGCAATGTCGATATCCATCGCGGATATCACCATCCCGAAGAAGAAGTACGAGATAGTCAAAAAGGCTGAGGAAGATGTCGAGGAGATCGCTCGCTGCTTTGCAGAGGGTGAACTTACCGAGGAGGAGCGCTACAACAATGTCGTTGCCCTTTGGGATAAAGCGACAAAGGATGTCGTTGCCGCTCTTCAGGATGGCTTTGACGACTTTAACCCGATCAAAATGATGAGTGATTCGGGAGCTCGAGGCAGCATCACTCAGATGCGCCAGCTCGCCGGAATGCGCGGACTGATGTTCGCAACAAACGGTCGTACGATGGAGATCCCGATCAAGTCGAACTTCCGTGAGGGTCTTAATATCCTCGAGTACTTCATCGCAGCGCGCGGCGCGCGTAAGTCGTTGTCGGATACGGCTCTTAAGACCGCCGACTCCGGTTACCTTACCCGTCGTCTTGTCGATGTTTCGCAGGATGTTATCATCACCGAGTCTGACTGCGGTACCGATTCCGGTATCGTTGTCAGCGCCATCATTGACGAAAACGGCAATATTATCGAGCCGTTTGCAGAGCGCCTTGTCGGACGCTATACCTGCCATGATGTTATCAATCCCGAGACCGGAGAGGTGCTCGTTCCCGCCAATACTCTCATGGGCGACGACGAGGCACAGAAGATCATCGACGCAGGCATTGATAAGGTCGAGATAAGAACTATCCTTAAATGTAAGAGCAAGCACGGCGTTTGCGCTCACTGCTACGGCTCCGACATGGCGTCGGGCAAGCCGGTCAGCATCGGCGAGTCGGTCGGTATCGTCGCAGCTCAGTCCATCGGCGAGCCCGGTACGCAGCTGACGATGAGAACCTTCCATACGGGCGGTGTCGCAGGCTCTAACATCACGCAGGGTCTTCCTCGCGTCGAGGAGCTGTTCGAGGCTCGCTCGCCGAAGAAGGCGGCTGTTATCGCCAAGTGCAGCGGTATTATCTCGATACCCGAGGAGAAGCGCCGCAAGATAGCGCGTATAGTTCCTGTCGAAGGCGACCCCATTCCCGCAGACGAGAAGGATAAGGAGCATCCTATTCCTTACGGCCTTAAGATGCTCGTATCCGAGGGCGATCACGTTGAGCGCGGTCAGGCAATCACCGAGGGTCAGCTCGCACCGCAGGATATTACCGAGATTCTCGGACTCGATGCAGCCTATGACTACATCATCCGTGAGGTCCAGTCGGTATACCGCCGTCAGAATGTTGACGTTAACGATCGCCATATCGAGGTCATTGCACGTCAGATGACGAGAAAGGTTCGTGTCGTCGACTCCGGCGATACCGAGCTGCTTGACGCAAGCATGGTTGACGTTACCGAGTTCGATTCGGAGAACGAACGCATTCAGGCTCGCATCGATGCGGGCGAGACAGAGCTCAAGCTCGCAACGAGCTCTCCCGTTCTGCTCGGTATCACCAAGGCATCCATCCTTACCGAGTCTTGGCTCAGTGCGGCATCCTTCCAGGAGACCACCAAGGTCCTTACCGAGGCGGCTATCCGCGGAAAGGTCGACCATCTGCTCGGACTCAAGGAGAATGTCATAATCGGCAAGCTCATTCCTGCCGGTACCGGTATGGAATGCTACCGTAAGGTCGAGGTCGAGGCTGACGAGGGAGCGATCGAGGCTCACGAGGAGGCAGAGCTCGAGGAGGAGCAAGCGGAGGATGAGGCTGTCGGCGAATAATCGCCTTCGGCGCTCGGCTTGATGTGATACTCTCTTGCCGAAATGCTCTGAGAATATATGCAGACTGCCGCGTCGGCTTATGCCGCTGCGGCAGTCTGCTTTTTTTGAGAATTCTTAGAATCGAGGGAAGTATCGCGAGTTGATAATATTGAGCCGAATTGACATTTCGTTGCTTTTTGCGCGCGGACGGTGTGTACGCCGGGGAGGAAAGTACTGCATGATATCGCCGTACTATTGTGCAAATGGCTGAATTTTTGCATAAATATATTTTCACTTGACAATTATAGGGATAAAGTGATATAATTATCTCTGTGATGTGCGGTGTCGCTCGTATGTGATGCCATTACCTCGTGATTCGGGTTTGAAGCCTCGATTGCGCGAGGGTGAAAAGCGCGCGTGCGCGACGCGAGACTGCAGATCGGCGCTGCGGGAGGTGTCTTTCGGGACGCTGCCGCGACGCGACAAATACTTAAAGAAGGAGGAAAAGTATGCCAACCTTTAACCAGCTTGTAAAACAGGGCCGCAAGGAGAAGACCTACAAGTCTAAGTCGCCTGCTCTTCAGAAGGGTTTCAACTCTCTGACGAATAAGCGCACAGACCTCAGTGCTCCTCAGAAGCGCGGCGTCTGCACAAAGGTAACGACAGTCAACCCGAAGAAGCCTAACTCCGCACTTCGTAAGATCGCGAGAGTAAGACTCACCAACGGAATGGAAGCAACAACCTACATTCCCGGTATCGGCCACAATCTCCAGGAGCACTCGGTTGTTCTCATCCGAGGCGGAAGAGTACGTGACCTGCCCGGTGTGCGTTACCACATCATCCGCGGCACGCTTGACGCCCAGGGCGTCGCAAATCGCCGTCAGGGCCGTTCTAAATACGGCGTCAAGAGACCGAAGTCGTAATTTCGCTGTCGGTTTATGTTGGTAAGCACCGCAGGGTGCGAATGCCGCAATAATCCCGGATGACAATGCTGGAAAATACTTTTCCATTATATATCCTAAGGTAAAACTGCGGCCTCAGCATTAACGGAACATCGGAAGGTATGATTTCGAGTACCTATGATATCATATTCTTATGAAGGAGGGAAGAACAGTGCCAAGAAGAGGTCAGATATCTAAAAGAGATGTGCTGCCGGATCCGCTGTACAATTCCAAGCTTGTAACCAAGCTCATCAATAACATCATGTACGACGGTAAGAAGGGCGTAGCACAGAAGATCGTTTACGACGCCTTCTCTATCGTTGAGGAAAAGCTCGGTAAGAGCCCGCTCGACGCTTTCGTAGAAGCGCTCGGAAACATCATGCCCAGCCTTGAGGTCAAGGCTAAGCGTGTCGGCGGCTCCACCTATCAGGTGCCGCTGGAGGTTCGCCCCGAGCGTCGTCAGACACTCGGTCTGCGTTGGATCACTCTCTACTCGAGACAGCGCAGCGAGAGAACCATGGCTGAGAAACTTGCCGGAGAGATTATGGATGCTCTCAATAACACCGGCGGAGCAGTCAAGAAGAAGGACGAGACACACCGTATGGCTGAAGCCAACAAGGCTTTTGCACATTACAGATATTGATTTTGAGGCACAGGGATATGCAGCGTAGGGCGCGCGCGGCGTGACTGCGGGCGGACTCCCGAGCCTGAAAACCGATAACTTACTAAAATTAAGGAGCACATTAATGCCAAGAGAATACTCACTTGAACATACAAGAAATATCGGCATTATGGCACATATCGACGCCGGAAAGACCACTACGACCGAGCGTATCCTGTTCTACACAGGTCGTACGCACAAGCTCGGAGAGGTCCATGACGGTGCCGCAACGATGGACTGGATGGAGCAGGAGCAGGAGAGAGGTATCACAATCACCTCCGCAGCTACCACCTGCTTCTGGAAGAACAACCGTATCAATATCATTGATACCCCCGGTCACGTTGACTTTACTGTCGAGGTCGAGCGCTCGCTTCGAGTACTCGACGGCTCCGTAACCGTTTTATGTGCCAAGGGCGGCGTTGAACCGCAGTCCGAGACTGTCTGGAGACAGGCAGATAAGTACGGAGTGCCGCGTATGGCTTATGTCAACAAGATGGACATAAGCGGTGCAAATTTCTATCGTGTCGTTGACATGATGCGTGAGCGTCTTAAGACAAATCCCGTGCCGATTCAGCTTCCTATCGGAGCTGAGGATACTTTCCGCGGCATCGTAGACCTTGTCGAGATGAATGCCGACGTTTATTATGACGATCTGGGTAAGGACATGCGTGTCGAAGAGATCCCGGACGACATGAAGGAAAAAGCAGAGCAGTACCGCAAGCAGATGATTGAATCCATCGCCGAGTGCGATGAGGAACTCTTTGAGCTCTACTGCGCAGACGAGGAGATCTCTACGGATATGATCCGTAAGGCTATCCGTAAGGGCTGTATTGAGAACAAGATCGTTCCCGTTGTCTGCGGTACATCCTATAAGAACAAGGGCGTGCAGAAGCTGCTCGACGCTATCGTCGACTACATGCCGTCCCCGCTCGACGTTCCGCACATCAAGGGTATCAATCCCGAGACCGAGCAGGAGGAAGAGCGTCCCTCGAGTGACGACGAGCCGTTTGCAGCTCTCGCATTCAAGATTATGACCGACCCGTACGTAGGTAAGCTTTGCTTCATACGTGTATATTCGGGAACGGTCGAGGCAGGTACTGCCGTTTATAATGCAAACAAGGACTCTAAGGAGCGTCTGGGCAGACTGCTGCAGATGCACTCCAACAACCGTAAGGATATAGAAGTCGCTTATTCGGGCGATATCTGTGCTGCCGTCGGTCTTAAGGGCACCACCACAGGTGATACCCTCTGCGACGAGAAGCATCCTATTATCCTCGAGTCTATGGAGTTCCCGGAGCCCGTTATCCGCGTTGCTATCGAGCCTAAGACCAAGGCAGGTCAGGAGAAGATGGGTATCGCCCTCGCGAAGCTCGCAGAGGAGGACCCGACCTTCCGTACCTACACAGACGAAGAGACAGGACAGACCATCATTGCCGGAATGGGTGAGCTCCACCTCGAGATCATCGTCGACCGACTCCTCCGTGAGTTCAAGGTCGAGGCAAACATCGGTCAGCCGCAGGTCGCTTATAAGGAGACCATCCGTCGTAAGGTCGATCAGGATACCAAGTATGTCCGTCAGTCCGGCGGTAAGGGTCAGTACGGTCATTGTAAGATCACCATTGAGCCCAACGAGCCCGGCAAGGGATACGAGTTCATCAACAAGGTCGTCGGCGGTGCTATTCCGAAGGAGTACATCCCCGCGGTCGATGCAGGTATTCAGAGTGCAATGCAGTGCGGCGTAGTAGCAGGCTACAACGTTGTTGATGTTAAGGTAACTCTTAACGACGGTTCTTATCACGAGGTCGACTCCTCCGAGATGGCGTTCAAGATCGCCGGTTCTATGGCGTTCAAGGAGGCTATGCGTAAGGCAGACCCCGTACTCACCGAGCCTATCATGAAGGTCATAGTTATTACGCCCTCCGAGTACATGGGCGATATTATCGGTGACCTTAACTCCCGCCGTGGTCAGATCCAGGGCATGGAGGAGCAGTCCGGCGCAGAACAGATCACAGCATTTGTTCCGCTCGCAAACATGTTCGGTTACTCCACCGAGCTCCGCTCCCGTTCGCAGGGACGCGCGCAGTACTCCATGGAGCCGAGCCACTTTGCGGAAGTGCCGAAATCCATTCAGGAAACGCTTGTGTCCAAGCGATCCAATAATAACCAATAATAAATATTTAGGAGGCTATTGTCATGGCAAAGGAAACCTTTGAACGTACTAAACCCCATGTCAACATTGGTACTATCGGCCACGTTGACCACGGTAAGACCACTCTTACCGCAGCTATCACCAAGGTCCTCGCACTCAGCAACGATAAGATCGAGTTCCTCGCTTACGACCAGATCGATAACGCACCCGAGGAGAGAGAGAGAGGAATCACCATCAACACCCGTCACGTTGAGTACGAGACCGCTAAGCGTCACTACGCTCACGTTGACTGCCCCGGCCATGCTGACTATATCAAGAACATGATCACCGGTGCAGCTCAGATGGACGGCGCTATCCTCGTTGTTGCAGGTACCGACGGTCCTCTTCAGCAGACCCGCGAGCACGTACTTCTTGCTCGTCAGGTTGAAGTTCCTGCAATCGTTGTATTCATGAACAAGACCGACCTCGTTGACGATCCCGAGCTTCTCGACCTCGTTGAGATGGAGATCCGTGAGCTGCTCAGCTCTTACGGCTTCCCGGGCGACGACGTGCCGATCATCCGCGGCTCTGCTCGTGAGGCTCTGCTCTCCGACAGCAAGGATATCAACGCACCCGAGTACGCTCCTATCATTGAGCTCATGAACGCTGTTGACGATTACATTCCTACTCCTGAGCGTAAGTCCGATCTGCCCTTCCTTATGCCTGTCGAGGACGTATTCTCCATCACCGGTCGTGGTACTGTTGCTACCGGTCGTGTAGAGCGCGGAACCGTTAAGGTTAATGACGAGGTTGAGATCGTCGGTCTTTCCGATGAGAAGAAGAAGTCGGTCGTTACCGGCGTTGAGATGTTCCACAAGCTTCTGCCCCAGGCTGAGGCAGGCGATAACATCGGTATTCTTCTCCGCGGTATCGACAAGAAGGAGATCGAGCGCGGACAGGTCGTTTGCGCACCCGGCTCCGTTCATCCTCACACCAAGTTCAAGGGTCAGGTTTACGTTCTTACCGAGAAGGAAGGCGGCCGTTCTAAGCCGTTCTTCTCCGGCTACCGTCCTCAGTTCTACTTCAGAACTACCGACGTTACCGGTATCATCGAGCTTCCCGCTGACGTCGACATGTGCCGTCCCGGCGATAACGTCGTTATGGACGTTAACCTCATCACTCCTATCGCTATGGAGAAGGGTCTCCGCTTCGCTATCCGCGAGGGCGGCAGAACTGTCGGTTCCGGTGTCGTAACCGAGATCGTTGAGTAATTTATCCGAGCGATATTATTTGGTTTGATCGGCTTTACCGCCGCTTATAACTGATACTGTAAAGCCCCTTCGCAAGTTTATTGCCGAAGGGGCTTTGCGGGTATCGGTGAACCTGCGGATCGAACATCTACCTTACCTGTTAATCGCTCGCTTTCCGTGCCGTGTGTCCGCGCGGGCGGTGCTGCATATTTATTTCGACCGTAAAAGGAAAAACGAAATGCTTCAATATTTGACTATTTTCGGTATATCTATGGTGCCGCTGATCGAGCTTCGCGGCGCAATACCTGCGGGCTATGCTCTCGGCATGCCCATGATTCTAAACTATCTTATCTGTTGTATAGGCAATATACTTCCTATACCAGTTATACTGATTTTCGTAAAATTCGTGCTCGATTGGATGCGTCGCTCCAATGTGGCATTTTTCAATAAAGTTTCAGGCTTTATCTATGAGAAAGCGGAAAAGAACAAGCCTAAGATAACAAAATACGCGACATGGGGACTTTTTATATTTGTTGCCATTCCGCTGCCGGGTACGGGCGCATGGACTGGCGCACTTGTTGCCGCACTGCTTGATATGAAGCGCAGTAAAGCTATGCTCTCCATTGCGGGCGGTGTTCTTGCCGCTGGCGCTGTCGTAACGCTTATCTGCTACGGCGCTATAGATTTTCTGCGTTTTCTTATTTGAATTGAACTTTGATTTAAGCGTGCACGCTGCGTACTCGCGCAAACGCTAAGTGCCTTGCGTCACGCTCGTAAGGTTTATTCTTATGACAAAACTATTATGTCTGCGGTGCGGGTTATCTGAAAATTTCGTCGAAATGTTTACAAATTGTCAATAATATGACCTTTGCAACCCCGCGCCGCTGTGATATAATTCAAATGTATGCAGTATTATATCGGCGCCGCTTACCGGTCGCCGTTGATTATAGCTAAAAAAATAATCCCGAAAGGAAATACGATATAATGAGAAAGCTCTTTACATCCGAGTCGGTGACCGAGGGTCATCCCGATAAGATTTGCGATAAGATATCCGATGCCATTCTTGACGAGTTTCTCCGTCAGGATAAGATGTCCCGCGTTGCCTGCGAGACGACCACAACGACCGGAATAATCTCCATCATGGGTGAGATAACCTCCGAGGCTTATGTTGATTTTCAGACCGTAGTACGCGAGACCGTTCGCGAGATAGGCTACGATAATGCCGCATACGGTTTTGACTGCAATACCTGTGCCGTTCTCAACACCATTCACGAGCAGTCGCCCGATATCGCGCTCGGTGTTAACCGTTCTTTTGAGGCTAAGCGAGGGACAGATAAGGACTGCTATGATACCGGTGCGGGCGACCAGGGTATGATGTTCGGCTTCGCGTGCGACGAGACACCGGAGCTTATGCCGATGCCTATTCAGCTCGCGCATTCGCTTGCGAAGCGCCTCACAGCCGTTCGTAAGGACGGAACGCTCGGCTATCTTCGCCCCGACGGAAAGACTCAGGTAACTATCGAGTATGAGGGCAACCGCCCCGTCCGTGTGCATACCGTTGTTGTCTCTACGCAGCATGCCGAGGATGTTTCGGTCGATCAGATACGCGAGGACCTTATCAAGCATGTTATTGTACCGACAATTCCGGCGGATTTCTTAGATGACGATACCATTATATATGTCAATCCGACCGGCAGATTTGTTGTAGGCGGTCCTATGGGCGATTCCGGTCTTACCGGAAGAAAGATCATAGTCGATACCTACGGCGGATATTCGCGTCATGGCGGCGGAGCATTCTCCGGCAAGGATCCGACTAAGGTCGACCGCACTGCCGCATACGCCGCAAGATATCTTGCTAAGAATGTTGTTGCTGCCGGACTTGCCGACAAGTGCGAGGTCGAGATTGCATATGCTATCGGCGTTGCTAAGCCCGTATCGGTTCTCTTTGATACATTCGGTACCGCGCATGTTTCGGACGAGGAGCTGTACGACCGCGTTATGCGCCGCGTTGACCTGCGTCCCGCAGCTATTATCGAGCGTTTCGATCTCCGCAGACCGATATACAAGCAGCTTGCCGCATACGGCCATATGGGACGCGAGGATGTTCGCGCACCGTGGGAGAACCTCGATCTCGCCGCTCAGATAGGCTGATCATACCGCTCAATATAATTGCTTTATACGCAAAGCAGTGCATTGCATAACTTTTTTGCTTTGCACTGCTTTGTTTAGTTT
The DNA here is from genome assembly GCA_900545935.1 of uncultured Eubacteriales bacterium. GTDB lineage: Bacteria > Bacillota > Clostridia > Oscillospirales > CAG-272 > UMGS911. The sequence continues at coordinate 7,745 of URAP01000009.1, read as the reverse complement.
TTTCGCCCGACTTGTCTGGCATTCTGCTTTGTGTCCTCTCGGGACGCGGGGCTTGTAACACATCAGATCCGTTTTCCTGTCGGATATATAGGTGAGTAATGAACAATAAAAATTCAGACTTTGCCTCGACTGCCGATTTTATTTTGCGCAGCGGCGCGGCTTCGTCGGATGCGGCAGCCGCAAACACTATGACCGAAAATAATACGCAGCCGGGGCAGGTGAGCATAACCGGCTTTGTCGAGCATGTCGTTTTTTCTAACGAGGATAACGGCTTTACGATATGTGAGATATCGACCGACGGCGATGAGGGGCAGCAGGTGCTTGTCACACTGGTGGGGACTATGCCGTATATAGCTGTCGGTGAAACGATTACCGCGCTCGGCTCATGGACGGTGCATCCGAATTTCGGCAGGCAGTTTGCCGTTTCGAGCTATGAAAAGGAGCTTCCTGCCGGCGAGGCAGCGATACTTCGATATCTCTCGTCGCGCACCGTAAAGGGCGTCGGTCCCGCCTCGGCTAAGAAGATAGTCGATAAATTCGGCGCAGATACCTTTGAGGTAATGACGAATCACCCCGAGTGGCTTGCCGAAATACAGGGCATCTCAGCCGAGAAGGCGCGCATCATAGGTGAGAGCTTCGACGAGCAGTTCGGTGTGCGGAATGTGATGATGTTCTGCCGCGATTTTGTGCCGCCGGCGACCGCGATGCGGATATACAAAAAGTGGGGAAATAACTCGGTAGATACTATCCGTAACAATCCGTATCTTCTGTGCGACGAGGGCTACGGACTCGGCTTTGAGCGAGTCGACCGAATGGCACAGTCGTTCGGACTTGCACCCGACTGCCGCGAGCGTGTCATGGCGGGCATCAAATATCTGCTCTCATACAATGCAGCGTCGAACGGTCATGTGTACATACCGTCAGACCGCATTATCCCCGCCGCCGCTCGTCTGCTGGGTGTGGATGAAGACGCGGTCGGTGCAGCTCTTGAAGCGCTCGGTTCCTCCGGCGAGGTCAAGACGATCCGTCGAGACAGGCGCGACTGTGTGTATCTGCGCTCATATTACGATGCCGAGCAGTACGTTGCGGAAAAGCTCGATCTGCTTGACCGCGTCTGTCCGAGAGTCCCTGCGGGGGATGTCGAACGCTTTATTCTCACCGCAGAGTCAGAGAACGGCATCGAGTATGCCCGCGCACAGAAAAAGGCTATATCGCTCGTCCTGACGAGCGGAGTTATGGTGCTGACGGGCGGACCCGGTACCGGTAAAACCACCGTTATTCGTGCCGTGCTGTCGCTTTTTGAGGATATGGGTATGAAAACGGTGCTTGCCGCGCCGACAGGCAGAGCCGCGAAGCGAATGTCCGAATCTACCGGGCGCGAGTCGTCGACCGTCCACCGTATGCTCGAGATGGCGTATACCGAGGGCAGAGAAGCGGTCTACAACAAGAACGAAAAGGATCCGATAGAGGCTGATGTCGTGATAGTCGACGAGGCGTCGATGCTCGATATCCTGCTCACCGAGGCGCTCTGCCGTGCGCTGAAGCCCGGAACGCGCCTGCTGCTTATAGGCGACTCGGATCAGCTTCCGTCGGTCGGTGCGGGCAACGTGCTCGGCGATATCATCCGCTCTGACCGCTTTAATACCGTGCGCCTGCGCGAGATATTCCGTCAGGCGAGCGCGAGTCTTATCATTACGAATGCGCACTGTATAAATCAGGGCGACTATCCCGATCTTGACGTTAAGGACAACGACTTCTTCTTTATACAGCGCGATACCGCAGAGGAGATAGCGTCTACCGTCTGTGCGCTCTGCACCACGCGACTGCCGCGCGCCTACGGCGAGGAGATGCGGTCGAAGATACAGGTCATTGCACCGTCCCGAAAGGGGAACGTGGGCACTGCGAGTCTGAATGCGCAGCTTCAGCGCGGACTAAATCCGCCGATGCAGTCGAAGAGAGAACGAAAATTCCGCGACGTTGTCTTTCGCGAGGGCGACAAGGTCATGCAGATAAAGAACAACTATGATATCGAGTGGGAAAAGACCGAGATTACCGGTGAGGTACATAAGGGACAAGGCGTTTTTAACGGCGATATCGGCATCATCGAGCAGATAAGAACGAGCGAGGAGAGCATCGTTATCAACTTTGACGGCAGGATAACCGTCTATCCGTTCTCCGACCTCGAGGAGATAGAGCATGCATATGCGATAACGGTGCATAAAAGTCAGGGCAGCGAGTATCCGGTCGTGATAATACCACTGTATCAGAACTCGCCGCGCCTTATGACGCGGAATCTGCTGTATACGGCGGTAACGCGTGCGCGAGAAATGGTCATTATAGTCGGTCAGCGCGCCGAGGTGGTGCAGATGGTGCAGAACAATCGTCTCTGTCACCGCTATACCGGACTGTGTGAGGCGATACGCGAGGCGGATAAGGGCTGATCATACTGCGCCGAACGGTGTAATTGAACCGGATAGCGCCGTGCCGTTCGACAGGATCTTGACGGCTCTTGCACCGAGCCGAGCGGCGTGATCGGGTCACTTGACATTTTCATTCAGACCCGGCACATACCGTTGCGCGATTTCGCAGGTGCGTGGGCGGCTTCTGATATTATATAATTGCGGGAGGCGGTGCTGATGAGCATGCTAAATACAGATAAGCGGCAGATCGACTGCGGCGGCAACGCAGCTCGGAATGTATCTGTGCGCGAGAAGAGCCGTGCGGATGTGCTGCTCGATTATCTGTTCCCGCCGTCCTGTGTCTGCTGTGGAACGCTTATCCCGCCGGACGGTGATCAGGACTGCTTTTGCGAGAGCTGCTATGAGCGGTTGCTAAGGGCATCGGTTCCGCATTTTCGACGTATAGAGATAGGCGACCGCCGCGTCGCTGTTTTGACGGCAATGTCGTTTTCTACCGCACCGGATTGCCCGTCGCGCGCACTTATCCTCAGCATGAAGAATGTACGCACGTCTCGCAGCGCGTATTTTTCGGCACAGCGTCTGCGGAGCATAATGCATATGCTGCCGCTCGGAGAGGGTACCGTGATAGCCTATGTACCGCGCAGCCGCAGCGGACGGCGGCGGTACGGCTTTGATCAGATGGAGACTGTGGCGGTGCGGCTCTCACGCATGACCGGAATGCCGGTTATGCCGTGCCTTGAAAATACCTCGCAGAGCATACAGAAGGGTCTCGGCGCCGAGGCGCGCATACGTGCGGTATGCGGAAAATATATCGTGCGCACGAGATATTCCGAGCGCATACGCGGTGCGGATATATTGCTTATCGACGATGTATGCACGACAGGTGCGTCGATATACGAATGTACGCGCGTGCTGTTTGCGGCGGGCTGCGCGCATGTATTCCCTATGTGCATCGCCGATGCAGCGCACAATCTTATTTGATCTTATCTTATCTTCTTAATTTTATCTTGATTTTATTTTAATGTCTGCCGCAATATCGGTCGGCATATTCTTATGGCAGTAATGCTCCGAAAGCAATGTAAGTACCGAAAGGAAACCGTAATATGGGTAAAAAAATCGGAATAGACCTCGGAACATCAAATACACTGATATATATCGAGGGCGAGGAAATAGTAAGTCAGGTCAGCGCCGTGGCGGTCGAGGAGGACAGCGGAAAGTTCCTTGCGGCTGGCAATGAGGCTGTCTCGCTCTGCGGGCGGATACCCGGCGCGGCGCATCTTGAGTACCCGTTCCGCTCCGGCGTGGATATTCACAGCGAGAGCTTCGTATATTATATGCGGCAGATGATAGCGACCGCAGGAGGCGGCGGATTGCTCGGTCATACCGTACTGCTCTGCCTGCCCGGATCGGTTCCGGCAGAGGCGGAGGAGGATATATATAAGGAGCTTCGCCGACACGGTGTGCGCGATGTGATGCTTGTCTCCAAGATCGCATGTGCCGCTGCGGGCGCGGGCATATCCGATGACGACAGAGGCGTCAGCATGATAGTCGATCTCGGCGGCGGTGAAACGCAGGCAGCGACCTTCTCGCTCGGCAGAATAACACATTCCTCAATAATCGGCACGGGCGGCGACGCGCTCGATGCAAGCATCGCTGCGTATCTTGCAATCTCAAAGGGACTGCGCGTGAACTTTGCCGAGGCGGAACGCATAAAGACTGCGATAGGCGGCGTATGGAAGCGCGATTCCGAGCCGGATTGCACCGCCTTCGGTGTGAATGTCGGAGACGGGCTGCCTAACAGCTGCACCGTCACCGGGCGCGAGATATTCGGCGCTATCAGCGAGCCGGTCAAGAAGATAGCCGTAGGAATACGCAGCTTTTATCTCTCGCTAACTCCCACCGAGCGCGGCAGCATAGCCAAGCGCGGAATAATCCTGACCGGAGGCGGCAGCTGCCTGTTCGGAATGCCCGAGCTGCTCGGAGCGTCGCTCGGTGAGGAGGTAAAGGTCACGGCTGAACCGCTCGCGACGGCTGCACTCGGCTTTTCAAAGATACTCGGAGGCGAGAAAGCTGCGAAGAGCTGAACTCAAAAGGCAGATTTTCAGTTTGTATGCGATACGTAAAATAATTCGCTCGCAGGCGATATCCAAAGGGTATTTTCTCCTCGCGCGGGCATAATATAACCGACAGTATACCGAAAGGAATATTAACCGAAATGTCGAAAAATATCAAGAGTACAGCGGAGCTTTCGCTTCCCGAAGCATATGAGATAGAGTATTCCGAGAGCCTGCCGGACGTGGATAGCCTCGGTATAGTTCTGCGCCACAAAAAGAGCGGCGCGCGTATCTGCCTTATCTCAAATGACGATGAAAATAAGGTGTTTTACATCGGCTTTCGCACACCCGTTACCGATGATACCGGTGTTCCGCATATCATCGAGCATACCGTTCTCTGCGGCTCCGATCGCTATCCCTGCCGCGACCCCTTTATGCTGCTTGCCAAGGGCTCTCTTAACACATTTCTCAATGCCATGACCTATCCGGATAAGACGGTCTACCCGGTAGCCTCCTGCAACGATCACGATTTTGCCAATCTCATGAGCGTGTACATGGATGCGGTCTTTCATCCGAATATCTACAAGTACCGCGAGATATTCATGCAGGAGGGCTGGCACTACGAGCTTGAACGTCCCGAGGACGAGCTGAAGGTAAACGGCATTGTCTATAACGAGATGAAGGGCGTGCTCTCCTCTCCGGATTCGCAGGTCTTTGACGAGCTGTGCAAGGTCCTCTATCCCGATACGACCTACGGCCGCAGCTCCGGCGGCGATCCGGAGTGCATTCCGTCGCTGACATACGAGCAGTATCTTGATTTTCACCGCACGCATTATCATCCCTCGAACAGCTATATCTATCTCTGGGGCGACTGTGACCTCGAGGAGCGGCTCGAGTGGATGGATAAGAACTATCTCTCGCACTATGATGCGATAGATGTCTCCGGCACCGAGATAACCGAGCAGAAGCCGTTCGGAGGTCTGCACCGTGAGCGCGCATATTTCTCGGTAGAGCCGGGCAGCGCGCATGGCGAGCGTGACGAGCGAAGCTATCTTGTCTATGCTGCCGTTACCTGCCCGAGCGGCGACCCGCTCGAGTGTATCGCATGGGATATTATCGGAGAGGTGCTTATCGGCACCACCGGCGCGCCCATCCGTACCGCTTTGCTTGAGGCGGGAATAGGTGCCGATATACTTGCCGGAGTGCTCGATCATATCAGACAGAGCGGAATATTCATTATGGCGAAAAACGCATGCGCCGAGGACGGCGAAAAATTCCTCTCCATTGTCCGCGACGGTCTCAGAAAGGCTGCCGGCGGAATGGATAAGGATGCGCTCCGCGCCGCGCTGAACTCGAGAGAATTCGCGTATCGTGAGGCTGATTTCGGAAGCACGCCGAAAGGACTCTGCTACGGTCTCGATCTGCTTCAGAGCTGGCTGTATGACGATTCGTCCGCGCTGCGCTATATGCATCTCGGCGATTGCTATGCAAAGCTGCGTGATGGTATAGACAACGGATATTTCGAGTCGCTTATCGAAAAGGCAGCCGATCCGCAGCATGCGGTCATGCTCTCATATGAGCCGAGAGAGGGACTTATCGGCGAGGTCGAGGCACGTCTTGCCGCAAAGCTCGCCGATTTTAAGGCGTCGCTCAGCGATGAGGAGCTGAGCGGGATAGTTGCGGAGACCGAGCGTCTGCGCGAGTATCAGGAGCGCCCGTCTACACCCGAGGAGTCGCAGTGCATACCCGTTCTTTCGCGCTCGGATATCCGCCGCGAGCCGCTTCCGTATTCAAATATCGAATGCACCGTAGGCGGTGTTCGCGCGGTCGAGCATGAGGGACAGACCGCCGGAATAGAATATATTACACTGTATTTCGACATCTCGGAGCTTCCGCAGCAGTGGCTGCCCCATATATCCGAGCTGTGCGGGCTGTGCGGCAGAATGGATACCGCGCATCACAGCTATGCACAGCTTACGACAGAAATTAAGCTGAATATAGGCAAGCTCTCGCTGTCGGAGAGTTCGTATCTGAAGGAGGGAGAGAGCGACAGCTTCTCAACCTATGCTTCGGTTGAGATAAGCTGTCTTGAGGGCAAGGTCCGCGAGGCGCTTGCTCTTGTCCGCGAAATACTGACAGAGACCGATTATTCTGATACTCGCCGCCTGCGCGAGCTGCTCGCAGAGTCGCGCTCCGATGTACAGAGCAAGATTTTCTCTCGCGGTCACTCGGTGGCATCGACAAGAGCACTGTCCTATTTCTCGCGCTTCTATAAGCTCTCGGACTGGAACAGCGGCATAGGCGCGTACCGCATGCTCGAGGCTGAGCTTGCCGCACTCGGCGAGCGCGGCGGCGAAATAGCGCTCACCTACGAGCGTGCCGCAAGAGCCGCATTCGATCCCGAGCGTCTGACCGTCAGCTTCTGCGGCGGCGCGGTGGGCAGAGCGGCGCTTGAAGAGTCTATACCGGGGATGATCGAGGCGCTTCGCGGCTATGCCTGCCCGCCGGATTCAGACGGCTGCTGGTTCGACGGCATGGAGGGTGATATTTTAGCGCCCTGCGATCTGTGCGAGGGCTTTGCAATGTCGAGTCAGGTGCAGTTTGTCGCTATGGCGGGAAATATGCGAGAGGGCGGGATCCGCTATCGCGGCAGCATGAAGGTGCTTGAAAATGCCGTCAATAATGAGTATCTTTACAATGCTGTCCGCGTTCGCGGCGGTGCGTACGGCGTTTTCTGCCGTATAAACGGCGCGCCCGGCTATGTATATTTTGCCTCCTTCCGCGACCCGCGCATGACCGAGACAGAGCATGTTTACCTCGGTGCTGCCGAATGGGCGAGAGGTCTTGATCCGGATGAGGATACCATTACCCGCTATATCATAGGCACGTTCAGCGGCATCGACCGTCCGCTCTCTGTCCGTGAAAAGGCGGCTCGCTCTATGGCAAACTACCTTATGGGTACCGACTTTGAGCGTGTAAGACGCGAGCGCCGTGAGATGATAGACACTACGGCTGAGCAGCTCCGCGAGGATGCGGCGGCGATAGCGGCTGCCACCGAGCACAGCTTCCGCTGCACACTCGGAAATGCGCGCGTGGTGCGTGAGCAGGGCGACTTTAAGAATATCGTTCCGCTTTCGTGAGCCGATGTCGCGTGTCTTGCGTTGCTTCTGCACTATGAATGCTCTCGACGTGTCGTGTCTTAAGTAATGGCAGCTTCCGACCGAAACAGTTTGAAAGCAGTTTTGTACTTACGGCGGGGATGTTAAAAAAT
>URAP01000008.1 GCA_900545935.1 uncultured Eubacteriales bacterium | reverse complement strand
CGGCAGGCGAAACCTTTACTGACTGCTTCAGCATCGTCTTGCAGGCCAGACCCAATTCTTACCCGAGCCTGCCGCAGCCGAGACAAGCAGGTCACAGCCCTTGGCTTCTATCGCGCACAGCTGCGCTTCTGTCCATTTTACGCTCACTGCTTGTCCTCCTCTCTCATACTCTGCTTTGATGTTTCGTTTGTTGCGCCGCTGTTTTTGATTGTCGGCGATCCGTTTTTACTCTTATCGGGTGTGTGTGGCGGCGTCGGACGGCGCAGCTTAGGCTCGCTGCTTCTGCAGACCTGACGCATGGCGCAGTAGTCGCAGGCGGTTCTTTTAAAGTCGATACGCATCGGACTTGCGTCTATGTGCCCGGAGCGTATGCCGGCGGTTATCCCGCGCACTGCCTCTGTCGCCTCGTCGCATTTTTGCGCTATCTCGTCTGCTGTCAGCAGTGCACCCGAGCGGCTTGTGAGACTTCCGTCCCGCTTAATATTTGCGGGGATAAAGTGCCCGTTGCCGGTGTCGTCAAGCGCGGAGGCTGTTTCGGGATCATCGAGCATTATTCCGCGTCGGCGAATCGCTCCCCGCGCAGTGTCGAGACCGATGTCGGCATCGCTCGGCAAACCGCTCGCGCTCTCGCTCGGTGTACGCACCTCGGTATAGAATGCCGCTGCGGGACGAATTTTTGTTATCGGTGCTTCTGCGCTATGATCAATATCGCATTTTGTGATATCTGCGCAGCTTACCGCGCTATCGGATGTAATATTGTCCGTATCAGAGGGGGCGATATCGCTGCAGTCGCGGTCTGAACTGCCGTTTTCTGCGTATGCACTCGAGTTGACACTTGTCTTGTATCCGCCGTGTGCGGCATAGCCTTCGCCGAGCAGACGTACTATTCTTCTGTCATCGCGACAGAGCGCAAGCAGGTATATCAGCAGCTGCATGCCCTTGCCGGTGGAGGGCGAATCGGCGAGATCCGGAACTGTTCCGGTCTTATAGTCGGTGACCTTGACGAGCAGCTCGTCCCCCTGTCTGCATAGGTCGACGCGATCGATCCTGCCGCCGAGCCGAGCCGTCATGCCGTCCGCCTCAATCTCGACCGGAGGTATCTCCTCGTGCAAGCCGAAAGGAAGCTCAAAGAACGACGGCTTAAAGCTGCTGTGTCGCAGCTCATCCGCCATATCGGATACGAGCAGCCGTGCTGTACGCCTTAGGCGGCGGAATAGGCTCTGCTGTCTTGCATCCGGTTCTGCGCCGCGCAGTATCTCGTTTTCGTATCGCTCGCTTTCCTCGTCGACGAAGTGCGAGTATTCGCCTGCCTCGGTCTCCTCGGCGGGCAGATTTCCCGCGCTCAGCTCCGATACGAAGCGCTCGAGCATATCGTGTATGTAGTTTCCGACATCCGAGGCGCGGAAGGTCGCACCGCCGCCCTCGCTCAGTCCGAGCACATATTTGCCGAAATATGAAAATGCGCAGGCGGAGTAGGTCTCTATCATAGAGTTGCTCATACCGATAGTGTCGCCGTATATAGCGTCCGCAATGGCTCTGCCGAGCGCTGCGCGTGATACCGAGATAGGCATTTCGCGTCCGGCGAGCCGTGCTGCAAACTCCGGTATGGCGGAGAGCGCCGTGCCGCATGCATTCATAGCAGCCGCGCCGTCGTCGCCGAGAGCCCAGTCAAGTGCCGAGGCGGCGCTGAAAACACGCAGCGAGGGCGGCAGAGCAGAAAACTGTACCGGCTCGGTATCGGCGAGCATAGAGAGTACTGCGCTCCATCCTTCCGACGGAGAACATGCGGATGCATCGCCCGATGAGGTGTGACGGGTCAGCACGAGCCGTCTGCTCGGTGCCGAGAGCGCCATATAAAAATACAGAAACTCGTCCGACAGCGCGGCAGCAGGAGCTCTGCCAATTTCGATGCCCAGCTCGCCGAGCCGCTCGCGGTCGCGGTCGCTGAGAAGTCCCGTCTCCGCCGGCACTGACGGAAATTCACCGTCGCAGCAGCCGAGGAGCATCGCGAGCCTGCAGCCCTCCGGACGGTAGAGATCGGCGCTGCCGATAGTTACTTCGTCGACGCAGGTCGGTATCCTGCCTATCGTAACTCCCGCGAGCGAGAGACGGATGAGCTTTGACATTGTGTCCGCCGTGACTGTCAGCTCTCCGGCGATAGCCGACAGAGTATCGAGCGCGTCTGTTATCGCATTCCACAGCCGCACCGGCTCATCCTCCCCGGATGCCGAAATGTACTCCGGCAGCCCGAGCTCAAGCAGATACGCATATATCGCGCGGCAGTATTCCGAGACTCTGCTGCTGCCGAGGTCGAGCAGCATAAGCGGAGGCACGAGCCTTGCTCTGGCATCGTTTGCAGTTCGGAGTATTTCCTCGTCGTCCTTACCGAGCGAGCTGCTGTAACCGCTCGGGTTCATATTCCATTCGTACTCGTCGTACCACCGTCTGCCGCGTATGTGCCATGCAGAGGCGTATATTTCGAGCGTGTCGCACTGCTCGGCTGTCAGAGGCGTAAGCCCGGTCTTGAGTATCTCTATAACATCCTCTGTCTGCCATCCGTGTCCGACCGCCTCGAGCGAGCTTGTTATGAGACGGACTGCCGGATCCTTAACGGCGTCGCTCCTGCGGCTGATAAAGCAGGGAATACCGTGACGCGAAAAAACAGCATCGGCTATCCCCTCCCAGTCAGAGGTGCGGCGAACGATGACCGAGCAGTCCGAAAATCGCCCGCCGGAGCGGACATGGGCAAGAATTTCGCCTGCGGCTGCTTCCGCCTCCTCGTAGCGGTCTCGGCAGATATAGAATTCCACTCTGCCGTCACCGCGAAGCGTCTTGTGCTCACCCGAGCAGAGCAGAGCCGTCAGGTCGCGCAGAACGGGTGCACGGGTGCTGTCGGTGCCGCTCAGCGTTTCTATGCCGACCTTCACATCGCTCGGTATCATACGGCGAAGCTGCCGCTCTGTGCCTGTTGACGAATCGTGGAAGGAGCTGTAATCACCGGATGCCTGAAGCGCGATGGTCAGGTTGTCCGCCGTTTTCATCATGCGTCCGATAACGCGAAGCTCGTCGGGAGTAAAGCCGTAAAACGAATCGAGGAAAACATCCTTCCCGACAAAAAAATCGTGCTCCTCGAGCAGCTCCGCGAGGCGTGTAATGTCCTCCTTGGGATCGTCATAATCGGCGGACAGCAGTGCTCCGTAGGCAGCCGAGATGAGCGACAGATCGGACAGCTTGTCGGCGAGAGCTCCCTCACCGAGCTGCTCCGACGCGCGCTCGAGAACTGTCGGCGTGATACCGCAGCTGCGCAGCTCGTCGAGCTGTGCGCACATGGCGCTGACCGTGCTGATATCCGAGAGAGATATCCCGCGAAAATACTTCAGTTTATCGCAGAGCTGACCGAGCACGCGCCATGTAATGACCGCCTTTCCGCCCTGACCTATGTAATGATATGACAGCCCGCCGTATTCACGGAAAACGCGGTTTGCCAGACGGCGGAACGACACTATTTCGAGATCGACGGTCGGTATCCCGTGCTCGGCACAGTAGACAGACAACCGCCGCTCCGCGCTGACAGCCGTCTGCTCGGGAACAATAAGAAAGACGGTCCTGCCCGCCGCGAGGCTCTCGCCGATGAGAGTATATATTCTGCTGCTTTTTCCGCTGCCCGCGATGCCTCTTATTTCGGTTATCATGGCGATTCCTTTCTGACAGTGATTATTCGTATATATGTATACTAAGCGGTACATATTCCGCGCGTCGATGTAATGTGTTCCGTATCAAGACCTTATTCGATATGCACCCGGCATGCAGCTTGCCGCCGATTGAAATGCAGCATTGCCTGCAAAGCCGCATTGGTGCCGACGATATGCGATATAAGTGTCGGGTCTGCGCTCTGTGAAGGCGCAGGGTGTCATAGCGATGTTTTTTATCTTTCGATTATTAATTTATCAATCGAGTCGGAATTTTTTTATAGGCTTGACCGCCGTGCCGTCGTCGGTCTGCACTATTTCTCCGAGCGAGAAAAAGCCGCGCTCATCGCAGAGCCGCAGCCTTGCTCCGACAGTGTCGGAAAATGACCTATCTGCACCGAGCTTTTTTGCGAGAACGGTGCAGCCGCTGCGAAGAAGCCGCGCGTAAAATTCATTCGGCGTGAGCGCCGGCAGATCAGCAAACAGCGACTCGGTCGGTCGCAGCAGCGACAGCCGCTCCTCTTCGGTCATGCTCTCAAGCTGCGTCAGCGTTACGCAATCCTTCTCAGAGAAGCCGGAGTTTTCGACTCTACGCAGCGAAGCCATACAGCCGCCGCAGCCGAGATAACTGCCTATATCCGCGCACAGCGTGCGGATGTAGGTGCCGCCTGAGCAGCTGACATCGAGCAGCAGCTCGTCCGGTCGGCCGGTGCGGCTGATATCGAGCGAAAATACGGTAATATCTCTCGGCTCGCGCTCAACCGTTATCCCCTGACGTGCGAGATCGAGCAGCTTCTGCCCTCCGACCTTTATTGCGCTGTACATGGGCGGTATCTGCTTCTGCTCGCCTGTGAAGTGCCGAATGATATCGGGTATATCAGGCTCTGACGGTATATCGTGCTGCGCCGTTACGCTGCCGCAGATGTCCTCGGTATCGGTCTCGATTCCGAGTCGGAGGGTGGCTATATAGCGCTTTCGGTCATGAAGAATATACTCCGCCGCCTTTGCGCTGCGCCCTACAAGAATTATCAGCACTCCGCTCGCCATCGGGTCAAGTGTTCCGGTATGACCGACGCGCGCGGTCGAATACAGCCGCCGCACGGCAAAAACAGCGTCATGACTCGTCATTCCGCTGTCCTTGATAAGCGGCAGAACGCCGCAGGCGGTATCACCTATGTAGCGATTCTGCTTTGCCATATATAATATTATCTCCTATTGAATGTACTTTTTTCGGTACACGCTGCGCGTGCTGCTCGGGATGCCGGCGGATGAAAAATCATCGAACTCCCGACATACCGCCGAATCGCGGCTTATTTCCCGAAGTCGAAAAGCTCGAGAGCAGCGGTGATCACCTTATCGCGCAGCGCCGCATAGCTTTCTGCGTCGATAGCCGCGCCCGCCGCGCGGTCGTGTCCGCCGCCGCCGAATTGAGCGCAGAGCTTGTTTGCCGCGATACCGCGTCCGCTGCGTGTAGACATGCGGTAGTGTCCCGCGCGCTCTTCCTTGACAACTATTCCGAGCTTCACTCCGTCTATCATTATCGGTATGGAATTCAGCGAGTCGGTGTCGGCATATGTAAACTCTCCACGCTCAAAATCGGCTGCGCTGACATGTGTTATCGCTATCCTGCCGCCTGCGAAATACTCGAGGTTGTTCAGAGCCACGCGCTGCGCAGCCATCTCAGCCTGCGTGCGCGAGTTGTACAGATGCTCCGCAATTTCGCTGTGGTCGATCCCGAGTCTCATCATGCCGTAGACGCGCATGATCGTGTCGGGTGTTACCGAATCAAAGCGGAAGGAGCCGGAGTCGGATGATACGGCAGCATAAAGTGCGCTCGCGGTCTCAATGTCGAGTGCGCCGAGCTGTACGGCGAGGTCGTAGATTATTTCGCCGCAGGCACTTGCACCGCGATAAATAAGCGACTGCGGAGCAAAATCTCCGCCTATCGCGTGGTGATCTATTTTCAGATTGACCTTGCCGTTTAGCTGCTCTGCCATTCCGGTAAGCTCGATAGAGGCTACGTCTACCGTTACGGTAAAGCTCGATGAGAAGCTCGCCGGCAGCCGCTCGGGGCGCAGCGCGCCCGCATCGGTATCCACTCTGTCTGACGGGCGATATCCGAGCAGAAAGCGCAGATGGTGCGGCAGCACATCGGCGCATATGAGGTATGCGGTCTTTCCGATTGAGGTGAGCATTCGTTCGAGCGCAACACCGCAGCCGACCGCGTCGCCGTCGGGATGCGCATGACAGACTATCAGGATATCATCCTTTTTGCGGAGCAGCTCCGCAGTCTCGGCGATCGTCATTTCACGTACTGTCATAGCGATTCACCGCCGTCGTGTCCGTCCTCGGATTCGGTAACGAAGCCGCCTATATCGGAAGCGTCGGTCTCCGCGGCGCTATTGTTTTCCTCTGTCAGGGCTGCGGGACGGGAGGCGAGCTCCTCGCTTATCTTATTAAGAATCCCCGCTATATGCGCGCCCTGCTCGACCGAGGTATCGAGGACAAAGGTAAGCTCGGGTGTATTTCGCATATTTAGACGCTTTGCCAGCTGCCCGCGGATAAAGCCGGAGGCGCTGCGCAGTCCGCGCGCGACCTCCTTTGCATCGTCTCCGGTGAGCAGAGTGGAGTAGTATATCTTGCAGAATTTCAGGTCTGCCGAGCAGTCGGCACCGGTTATACATATCATTGCGTCGCTCACGCGCGGATCCTTTACGTCGCGAACGATGGAGGTCATTTCACGGGTGATCTCTCCGTTGATACGTCCCTGTCTGTATCTTGCCATTTTATTATCCTTTCGTATTATATTCCTCATTATATTCTTCAATATTATATTCTACCAAAAAAACGTCAAAATTCAATACATCGGCGGAAAATTAACGAAAAAAGATTTCCGCACCCGTACCCGAATGCGGAAAAGGCGAAAAAATACTTGTGTTTTTTCATGTTGTAGTGTACAATTGAGCTTGACGGGTGCGCTGTTTGGACGCAGCAGTCGCTATGTCGGCAGGTTATGCCGCAGCAGCATTAAAAAATCATCCGGTATATCCGGTATATCTGAATATAAGAAAATACCGACCGGAATAATGAAATAAATGAAATATAAGAAAAAATGTCCGAACGACCGTCTGGAGGAAAAATATTATGAAAAAAACATTATGCGCGATCTCGCTTATGCTTTGTCTTGCCGCTGCCGCTCCGATGCTCTCCGGCTGCGGTGATGATGCGGGTAACGGAACGGTCATAACCACGAGCCCGCTGCCTGATTCAAAGCTTGAATCGAGCGAGGAGAGCGGCGACTATACCTTTGCGCTTTATAAGGACTATGCCGAGATAACAGAGTATAGGGGAAGCGATCCTGCGCCGACCGTGCCCGATGTATACGGCTCTCTGCCGGTCATGAGCATCGGCGAGCATGCCTTTGTCGGCGCGGGAAAAACGCTTGCCTCTGTCAGTCTGCCGGAGTCGGTAGTGATTATCGGCACGCGCGCCTTCGAGGGCTGCAATAATCTTACCTCGATAGATATGCCGAGCGTTACGACGATCGGTATGTATGCATTTTCCGGCACAGGACTCACCGAGATATCCTTTCCGTCATGTCTCTCCGTTATCGGCAGATATGCGTTCTCGGGCTCGGCTCTTATCTCGCTTTCGCTGCCGAAAACGGTCGAGAAGATAGGCGACTATGCCTTTGAGGGCTGCACATCGCTCGTTTCCGTCAAGGTCGAGGATGGAATAACCTCGATTCCGGTGCGTGTGTTTTCCGGATGCACGGCGCTTACCGACCTTTCGCTTCCGAGCAGTCTGAAAAAGATAGACGAATATGCCTTTGCTTACTGTACCTCGCTAAAGGAGGTACACATAGGCGGAGCAGTCGAGCTTGCGGAGGGCGCTTTCTATGCTTGTTCTGCCGAGCTTACGCTCTTCGCACCGTCCGGCAGCGGAGCAGAGAAGTATTCCGCTCGCTACGGCATCAAGTTTTCCGCCGATTAAGGCGGAGCAACGTCACGCCAACCGCTTGACCCTCACACTGTCGTCGGCAGTCCGTAATAGCGTCTTATCCCCTCGTATATCCCGCGGGCGAACAGCTCGGGCTCATCCCTCATGAGCGCCGCGTCGCCCGCGTTTGTTATGAATCCGAGCTCGACGAGCACTGCGGGCATTGTTGTTTTTCGCAGCACGTATAAACCGGGGCGCGCGTTTGTGCCGCGGTTCTGCAGTCCGGTCGCGAGCGACAGCTCTGTCAGAATATCCTCGGAGAGGGTATAGGCGGCGGAGGGTATCTTATAGACAAGTCCCTCGTTCCCGCTCGCGCTCGATATCGTGCTTGCGTTCGCGTGCAGCGAGATGAATATATCCGCGCCCCAGCTGTTCGCCGCATCTGTCCGCGCTCTCAGGCTCTGTGCCGTTGTCTCGCCGAGAATCTCGGAAGGACTGTTGCGTGAGAGCCGCGCTTCAAATTCCGGGTCGGAGTTCAGCAGCTCGGCGAGCCGTATCCCTATCTCGTAAACGAGGTCCTGCTCGCGCAGACCGCTGCCTTCGGCACCGGCATTGGGGTTGGTCGGGTTATGTCCTTGATCTATGAATACCTTTATCATAAAATGCTCCTTTTCTGCATTATTTGTTCAAAATTGCGAATATTATGCATATATATGCGCGATATCCGCACGGTAGATGTATAATAATTCCTGACGGTTGGCAGTCTATTATATGCACGAGTGTATCGGTTTGTGCATAACTGCTATTTGAGATAGTCAAAAACAGATAGAATATGTTTGATATATCAATTGATTTTTGCCGCAAAAAGCTGTATAATCATACACATCAAAGCGAGATATCGTGTATAAACATTCAATTTATGCCTAAAATCCATATAGTGATGCTTAAACACGTTACCGAAAAACAAGAAAAAATGTTTTAAGAGAGGCGTATTATCATGAAGAATTTTATGAAAAAGACCGCGTTTGCGGCACTTGCAGCGCTTATGGCACTTTCTGCCGTATCCTGCGGAAAGACCGCAGACGGAGACGGTGCAGAGACCACTGCCGCACAGAGCGGTGCTGCAAAGGCTGAGCCTATCGTTGTTCAGACCAATGCTTATTTTGCTCCGTTTGAGTATTTTGAGGGCAACGACATTGTCGGTGTCGATATCGACATCATGAACAAGGTTGCTGAAAAGATGAACACCACCGTAGAGTTCCAGAATGTTGATTTCAGCGTCATCGTTGATAACGTAAGCGCAGGCAAGCTCTGCGACTGCGGCGCTGCGGGCATCACCATCACCGAGCCGAGAAAGCAGCAGGTAGACTTCTCCGTTCCTTACTATGAGAGCATCCAGTATGTCATCTATAAGGAAGGCACCGTCAACACCACAAAGGCTGAGGACGGCACGGAGTACATTCTCTGGAACGACCTTGCAGGCAAGAAGATAGGCGTTCAGCAGGATACCACCGGTGATATCTTTGTCAGCGACGAGGTAGATGGCGGCGTGCTCGCAGATACGGGCAGCGAGAGAGTTAAGTACGATAACGCACAGCTTGCAGTCGATGCTATCGGCGCTAACCAGATCGACGCTGTCGTTGTTGATAAGCTTCCTGCAACCTACATCGTTTCCAAGAACAGCGACTATGTTGCACTCCCTCTTTACTACAAGGGTGAGGACGGCGCAGCCGATTCTGCAACATCCGAGCAGTACGCTATCTGCGTGACCAAGGGTAAGACCGAGCTGCTTGATAGCATCAACAGTGTTCTTAACGAGATGATCGCGAACGTTGACGCAAACGGCGAGAACGCTATCGACAAGCTCGTTGCAAAGCACTTCAACGTAGGCTGATACAGCTTAATACCTACATGCGAAAAAGGCGCTTCTGCGTCTTTTTTCGCGTATATAAGGCGGATGCGATTCGGCTAAGATCGCGCCGGACCGAAAACGGAAGGAAAACAAAATGGTTCAGTTAGTAGAAAATCTCGTAAAGATATTCACGAGCGGAAAGTTCATGAGTATCTTTACGAGCGGTCTCCTTATGACCGTCGAAATGTCGCTCGGCGCCGCCGTGCTCGGACTCGTGCTCGGTACGGTCGTGGCTCTTGTCAACCTGTCGAAGTCGAAGAGTCCGCTTATGGTACTGCCGCGCGTGCTTTGCAAGATATACATAACCGTTATCCGCGGTACGCCTATGGCGCTTCAGCTCTTTATAATGGCGTTTGTCATCATCACAGTCCGCGGCTTTCCGCAGGTGCTTGTTGCGATATTCTCCTTCGGTATCAACTCCGGCGCATACGTCGCCGAGAATATCCGTGCGGGCATTATGTCGGTAGATATCGGTCAGACAGAGGCGGGTCTGTCGCTCGGACTTTCGCGCAGGACGACGATGGTGCGCATCGTTATCCCGCAGGCGATAAAGAATGTTATTCCCGCCATATGCAATGAGCTTATCGCATTGATAAAGGAAACCTCCATTGTTTCCATGATAGGAATGCAGGATCTTACCGCGGCTGCGAAAAATGTCGGCGCGGGCAACAACCTTGCCAATTATCTTGCACCGATGCTCGTTGCTTCGGCATTCTATCTGATAATCGTTTATGTGATCGCTTTCGTTATAAAGCAGCTTGAAAAGAGGTTGAGAGCCAGTGATAAGCGTTAAGAATGTATATAAGAGCTTTGGACAGGTCGAGGTGCTGAAGGGCGTTTCGCTCGATATCGAGCGCGGCGAAAAGGTCGCCGTTATCGGTCCCTCCGGCTCAGGTAAGAGCACAATGCTGCGCTGTCTGAATCTGCTCGAGACCCCTACAAAGGGCGAAATTTGGTTTGACGGAAAGCTGACAAACGATGTTGACCCCTCCCTGCATCCCGAGATGCAGGGACTCGGCGGCTCCGCACTGCGCCGCTCAGAGCGTGATTTTATTGCAAATAACGGCATTCCCACAGATATGCTGCGCCGTCGTATGGGCATGGTCTTTCAGCATTTTAATCTGTTCAACAATCTGACGATAATGCAGAATATTACTCTCGCGCCGACCCGTCTCGGACTCGGAACGGCGGAGGAGATAAACGCGAGTGCGGAAAAGTATCTTGCCCGCGTCGGTCTGCTCGATAAGCGCGACGTATATCCGTCCACTCTGTCAGGCGGACAGAAGCAGCGTATCGCAATAGTACGCGCACTCGCAATGAATCCCGATGTTATGCTCTTTGACGAGCCGACCTCGGCGCTCGACCCCGAAATGGTCGGAGAGGTGCTTGATGTTATCAAGGAGCTTGCCGATACCGGAATGACCATGATAATCGTTACGCACGAGATGGGCTTTGCACGCGAGGTAGGCACGCGCGTGCTGTTTATGGACGAAGGCAGAGTAATGGAGGACGCGGCACCCGCCGATTTCTTCGACCATCCGAAAACACCGAGAGCACAGGAGTTTCTCTCTAAGGTGCTCTGATATAGATAGCTGTAAATGACCGCCGCAAAAGGCATCTGCAAAGGACAAAAAGGATAGCTGCAATGGAACTTAAATATAAGCTCGCC
This sequence comes from uncultured Eubacteriales bacterium, assembly GCA_900545935.1. Classification (GTDB taxonomy): domain Bacteria; phylum Bacillota; class Clostridia; order Oscillospirales; family CAG-272; genus UMGS911. Next base: position 51,533 of record URAP01000008.1, on the reverse strand, counting down.
GCCTCCGATATGGACGGCACTCTGCTCGACGACGGCTGCAATATATCGGATGAGAATCTTGCTGCAATAAGAGTCGCGGAGGCGGCGGGGATGATCTTTACGATATCGACGGGCAGAGCACTCTGCGCGCTCGAGCGGTATCTGTCGGTGCTTGATATCAGCGCGCCGATAATTACATACAATGGCGCAATGATAGTCCGCCCCGACGGGCAGATACTGTACAGCCGCAGCATGAGCGAGAGCGCCGCGCTGCGCGTATGGCAGGACGGCGTACGCGCCGATACGACCATGATACTCTGGTCGCAGAACCGTCTGTATTCAAACAAGGACAATGATATCGTTCGCCGCTATCGTATTATGAGCCCCGCGCCGTACAGGCTGATAGGCGACGGTGCGGACGTGATTCCGACGCTTGCGCGCGAGGGTGTCACAAAGATACTCTACTGCGATACGCCCGAGCGTATAGAGGATCTGCGGCTCGCGAAGTCGGACTGCGCCGATTACGGCGTTACCTGCTTCAAGAGCAAGCCCGAATATCTCGAAAATGTTGATAGCGGCGTTTCAAAAGGCGCGGCTCTTGCGCGTCTTTGTGAGCTGCTCGATATCCCCGTATCCGCGTCGGTCGCATTCGGTGATGAGGCAAACGATATAGAGATGCTGCGCACCGCCGGACTGGGTGTGGCTATGGGCAATGCGACCGATACGGTCAAGTCGATAGCCGATACGGTTACTCTGACAAACGAGCAGAACGGCGTCGGCGCTATGCTGCGCTATCTTGTCGGTATCGGCCCCGCGCCGTGCATGACTTTTTATCCGAATAGATCCAAGAGATAAAGATAAACATAATATAAATCACCGCAACCGACGGCGTTTCATCGGTTGCGGTGATCGTTTTCTTTTTTGCTGACTATAAGTCTTTCTTTTGATTCGGCTTTAAGTCCGTCATTAAGTACGGTTTTAAGTCCGACTTTAAGTTTATCTTTAGGGCAGGTTATAAGTCCGACATTAGTCTGACTTTAGATCTGCCTTTAGGTTTGACCGACTGCCTCATTCCTCGGTCTGCTCGGATTTTTGTACAAGTGCGAGCGTATCAAGCGTCTTGGCGCGTGTTGAGGTTATCAGCTCCGGCATGATACGTTCAATAGCGAGCAGATTGTAATCGCGGTTTCCCGCGGGGAGCTTTGAGACTACATCCTCAAGCAGCTCGCCGAGCTGCGCGTCCGAAAATGATTTTGTAAGGCGGCAGAATAGCTCACAGTCCTCCTGCGTAAGAATAAGCTCCTTTGTACTCTTCTTAAGATACGCGCATATCGTAGCCGATACGAGCGTCGGGATGTAAATGTTCCGGCAGAAGCGCCCGTCCTCCTCGGCTCTCTGTTCATACAGCAGCTTTCCGAAGCGGCGCATTACTGCGGTGCCTACATCCTTGCAGAAGCGGTTCTCGTCCGCGAGCTGACGCAGATAGCGCCGTATGTACTTTATGCCGCCGGAAAGCCCGAACGATACCGCAAGCGGGTAGCAGGGCTCGTTCGGCGGCGCCGCCGGCATAAATTCGCGGTCGTAGCCGAGGACCATTGCGTGACAGCTGCGGAGCGCATCGCGCATAACGGTAGCCTTGACCGGCGGCACCAGCTTTTTTGCCTTTGCGTGCAGCGAGAGCGCCTCGCATTGAAGCACGCGCAGCGCCGCCATGCCGCCGCGTCGCATCTCGCGGACATTTTCATCCTTTACCCCTTTCAGCTGCCTCATGGCAAGGGCGGAATCGGAGAGCGAAATGAGGTAGGTGTCTATTGTGAAGATAAGCGATTGCATAAGCTCTGCTGCGGCAGCGCCGAATTCAAGCTCATCGGTGATTCCCTCGCGCTCGAGATATTCTGCGAGCAGCTCGGTAAGCACCGTGAGTAGGGCAGAGGACATTTTTTCGGCATCACTGTGCTTCAGCGCGCCGATACGTATACCCTCTGCGAGCAGCGTACGGGTATAGTCGTTATATCTGATGTTCGTAATATCGGGAGCCTTTTGCTCCCCGAGATGGGCAGGTGTGCTCTTTTTTTCCGACATAATAATCTCACATTCGTTTCTGCTTCATTTCTGCGCCCGCAGGCAGCGGACGCGATGATTTGCTTATGCGGTCCGAGATGTATGCTCGTAACAGCTTTGCATATCGGAATACTACGCTCCGGGGCATTGCCTCGAAAAAACAGTTAATTCAAGTGAATTTTCTATTGACAAATGCGGTGATTTGTGATATACTCCAAACTGCAAAGTAAATTGGGCATCTTGTATGCTCTGACAACATATACTGATTTATTGTAGCATATTTTCGTTAATTTGTCAAGAGAGTGTCGAGATTTCGCGTGCCAAATGTCGAAAATGTTATTTCTGATGTCGAATTTGTTACGTGATAGCGTTATCGATGCTCTGTTTTCACAAATTTATGTTAATATGCACAATTTATCGGTCATGCGGACATGTCGATTTTCGGAAAGCGTAACAGAGAGCGGCGGATGCTGGAATCGCCGTACGCGGAGACTGTCGGTACCACCGCGTGCCGCTGAGGCGGATATTACAAACCGAATAGCTGCCGCGCGTCTGCGCGCAGTGTCTTAAATGAGTGAAAAGCTCGGGTGGAACCGTGCGGGTCGCTGATGCATCCACACCCCGAACGACCGACGGTCGTCCGGGGTTTTTCGTTTTCCCGGGCAGAAAGAAACGGAAATATCAAAGCTCGAAAGGAATCAGAAAAGAATGAAGACCGCATATGAAGTATTAAAAGAATCCGACCGCATATCACGCGAGGTGATCGCGGCTAAGGTCGACGGTGAGGTGCTTGACCTCTCTCGCGAGGTCGCGGACAGCGCAGACGTACAGCCTTTGACCTTTGATGACGCAGAGGGCAAGCGCGTATTCTGGCATACCGCGTCGCACGTGCTTGCAGCCGCCGTAAAACGTCTGTACCCCGAGGCAAAGCTCACGATAGGACCGTCTATTGACAACGGCTTTTACTATGATATCGACTCCGATGTGCCGTTTACTCAGGAGACGCTGCCGCTCATCGAGCGCGAGATGCAGCGCATAGTCAAGGAAAACGCAAAGATGGAGCGATTTGTTCTGCCGCGCGATGAGGCAATAAAGCTGATGGAGGAGGCAGGCGAGCCCTATAAGGTGCTGCTGATCGGCAGAGTGCCTGAGGGCGAGGATATCTCCTTCTACCGAATGGGCGATTTCGTTGACCTCTGCGCCGGACCGCACCTTTTCTCGACAGGCGCTATCAAGGCGCTGAAGCTCATTCAGTGCACAGGAGCTTACTGGGAGGGCGACTCCAAGAATAAGATGCTTCAGCGTATCTACGGTATAGCATTCCCGAAGAAGGACGAGCTTGCCGCATATACCGAGCGTATGGAGGAGGCTAAGAAGCGCGACCACCGCAAGCTCGGACGCGAGCTTGACCTCTTTGATATCTACGAGGAGGGACCCGGCTTTCCGTTCTTCCTGCCTAAGGGAATGGTGCTGCGCAATATTCTCGAGGACTTTTGGCGCTCCGAGCACCGCAAGAACGGCTATCAGGAGATAAGAACTCCTATGATCCTGAATCAGGAGCTGTGGCACCGTTCGGGACACTGGGATCACTATAAGGACAATATGTACACCACCGTCATAGACGGCGAGGATTACGCTATCAAGCCGATGAACTGCCCCGGCGGAATGCTCGTATATAAGAGAAAGATCCATTCCTACCGCGATCTTCCGCAGCGCATGGCGGAGCTCGGACTCGTTCACCGTCATGAGCTGTCCGGCGCACTGCACGGTCTTATGCGTGTCCGCTGCTTCACTCAGGATGATGCGCATATCTTCATGACTCCCGATCAGATCGAGAGCGAGATCCTCGGCGTTATGCGCATGATAGACAGCTTCTACAACGTATTCGGCTTTAAGTACAGCCTCGAGCTTTCTACCCGCCCCGAGGATTCCATGGGCTCGGACGAGCAGTGGGAGACTGCAACTGCAGCGCTTCGACGCGCGCTCGAGGAGAACGGTAAGCCCTACACCATCAACGAGGGCGACGGCGCATTCTACGGTCCTAAGATCGACTTTCACCTCGAGGATTCCATCGGCAGAACATGGCAGTGCGGCACCATTCAGCTCGACTTCCAGATGCCCGAGCGCTTCGACCTGACATATGTCGGTCAGGATAACGAGCGTCACCGCCCCGTTATGATACATCGCGTCATCTTCGGCAGTATCGAGCGCTTTATCGCTATTCTTACCGAGCACTATGCAGGCGCGTTCCCGCTTTGGCTCAATCCTACTCAGATGAAGGTCATTTCGATAAACGAGCGCAATATCGACTGGTGCGAGGAGGTCGCTGCCAAGCTTGACGCGGCAGGCTTCCGTGTTGAGAGCGACCACCGCTCCGAGAAGCTCGGCTTCAAGCTCCGCGAGGCACAGCTCGCGAAGATTCCTTATATGATCGTTATCGGCGATAACGAGATGAACGAAAAGGTAATCTCGGTACGTTCGAGAAAGGACGGCGATCTCGGAACCATGAGCCTCGACGATTTCATCGCTCGCTGCGAGGAAGAGGTCAGACTCAAAAAGTAATCTGCAAAAGCGGTCTGTAAATAGGGCACATGCGAATAAAATTGCTCCCCGTCGAGCCTTATCAGGGCTTGCCGGGGAGCTTTCCTTGTCGGGGAGCTGTTAAGAATTTGCAGTTTCGTACACCGTGACGGTCTGCCCGAATAAAAAACTCCCGCTGTCGATCGTCGTCGGCTGCGGGAGAACTTATATTTGTTGTTAATCGTGCGTCATTTCGCACCCGCGCCTGCTCTGAAGAGTATGACCTCTTTTCACCGTCAGTCGTCGACCCACGAGAAATTATCAATTATGCTTTGTACATCCTCCATATGAGCATCGTAGTATGCGGGGATCGCCGTATATGTCAGCATATAGACGTTGCCGTTGCGTACGCATATCACGTGCATAAAGTGATACTCTGTCCCGGTGACGGTCGCGGTGTACGAATACTTGAGCGCCTCGGTCTCATCGAGCAGCAGGGACAGCCCGTCCTCGGTGGTTTCATCGTATTTTATATCTGTGAGCGTAGATTCGAGATCGGATTTGTACTTATCCCAGTACTCGGATGCGTTGTAGACACCGCCGCCTCCTGCGAGGTTCATGCCGATAAACGAAACATTCGAGCGGTCGCTGCCGCCGACATATGCGCTTGTCACTCCGGTCGACATATCGACCGTCCAGCTTTCGGGCACATAGAGACGGTATTCCGACCGGTCGTTTGAGGCAAGCTTCATTCCTGCCGGATACCAGCCCGAATCCTCTTTATCGCAGCCGGAGAGCGCGAGGAGAGACAGCGCCGATACGGATATAGCCGCGAGCAGACATCCGATGCGTCTGAGAGTTTTTTTCATTATGTAAGCGCCGCCGAAGCGGCATCCTTTCGTAGTATGAGTATATTTTATACGATTTTCGTGAAAAAGAAAAGGTGTATTTTGTTAACAAGCGTGCAGAGCGGGGAAAAGCGGGATCTGCGCAGGCGATATTAACTAAATGAAAATGAATTGTCACTTGACTTTCATCCTTTCAAGGAGTATAATTCGGCATAGCAATTTACATTAGGAGAAAAATAATGAAAAAAACTATCGCACTTATCCTGATGCTCTCGACCATGCTGTCGCTTTTCGGTATCGGAATGCACACTGGCGCTGTATCGGAGAATGTGCTGAAATACACCCCTGTTATCGACGGCGTGATAGACGATGCGTATCTGTGGTCGTATCACATCGAGCATGAATGGGTCTCCTGCTGGGCGCTCGGCAAGTATGAAGCCGACAACGGCAAAGATTCCTATGAGTGGGATGTAAAGGCGACGAGCTATTTTCTCTGGGACGAGCGCTCGATATACCTTGCAATTAAGGTGGTCGACGACGATATAGGAGTTATCGACGACTATCATTTTCAGCGTGCCATAAAGGACCGCACACAGTGGGGACCCTATTATCAGGACGGTATAATGGCATACTTTGAGTACGACGGAATGCTTTTTGAGATCCAGGCGGACGGCGACGGAAAGATGGCGACGGTCTATGCCGAGAGCAATTTCGGACAAACGGTGTGGGCAAAATGGAATAGCTTTCCGGAATTTGAAAAGAACAAGGAGGAGGGGCTCTGGGCATTTCGGCGCACCGACGACGGATATGTGCTCGAGTTTGACATCCCCGTGTCAGAGACCCTGCGCGAGAAGATATTCTCGGGCGGCTGCCACTACGGGCTTGCCGTTGGAGATGCCACTGCAGACAGCGGTTATGCAAACGACTACGAGCTCTCGCTCGAGGGTATAATTGCCGAGGGCAACTGCCTTGAGGATCTTATATTCGTTTATGATATCATACCTCCGTATAACGATTGGAGCAAATACAGCCTCTGTTTTTCGGATACCGCAAGCTATGACCGCGGCGATGTTAATTCCGACGGCTGCGTAGACGCGCGCGATACCATACGGCTGATGAAGTATATAGCCGCCGGTGCGGACGAGCACAGCGGTATCGAGGTCAAAAATCCCGATATCAACTACGATGATAAGGTCGATGTGGTCGATCTCGTCCGACTGATGAAGCTGATCTCGAAGTATTGAGATATACCGTGCACCGCGCAGCTGCTGCCCGGCACGACCATGTGAATATTAAAAAAAGAAGCAGCAGATGCGTGCCGCTTCTTTTTTTGACGAAAAAAACTTTTAGATATTGATATGCTGCCGAAAGGCGTGGAGTGCTTGTGCCTCGAAGGCAGAGCCGCTGCGGTTTACTCTTTCTTCTTGCTCTTGGTCGCTGCGTCGATTATTCTGACCGCCGCCGGGCTGAGGAGAATGTTTGAGACAAGCTCAAAGAGAAAGTTGCCGCCCACGAGCACGAAAAGCATATATCTTACGATATCGCCGCCGAAGCTCGTTGCCGAAGCCCATCCGGCAAGAGTGTCGATGAAGAATATTGCGCAACCGATGAGAAAGATTCCGGTGTTGACGATAGGGCAGACGACCGCGGCAATAATTACCGCAATATAGCGTCCTCTGCGTTCGAAGAGCTTGTATACCGCACCTGCCGCAGCGCCGCAGGCGATGCCCTTGACGAGCACCGTGCCGACCGTGCCGGGAATGCTGACAGCTAAAAAGCTCGACGCATCGCCGCTGAGCAGCACGGTAATACCGAATACAAGACCGAGCCAAGCGCCGATCTGCCAACCGCACAGTGCCGCGCCGATAACTATCGGTATGAGCACGAGTGAGACAGAGAACGGTCCGATGTGGATAAACGCCCCGAGGAATTGCAGCACCGCCACGAGTGCGGTGAGTATCGCCGCGAGTGCGAGCTTCTGTGTACGTTGCTTGTCGTTTTGATTTTCCATGAAAAACTCCTTGCTGTCGTTCGCCTATCGGCGATACAACGCTTTTTTATTATATCAGCCCGCAGCGGTCGAATAATACAGCCGCGGGATAATACCGTTTTTTTTCGGTCTCAGCCGCACTGTGCCCGAGCTATGCCGATGCTTCCGTGACTGCTGTACAGCGATAGTCACCTTGTATCGTGCGCGGCTGTCATGCCTGCTGCATATTTTTTTTGAATATTTCGTTCAGACCGATGAGAACGAGATCGTCGTCCCGATGCATGGTGTGTCGGCAATGCAATGCCACCGTTCCGGCAAGACCGCCGGTTATGATGATGGGCAGCGCCTCGCCGATCTCGAAAAAGAAGCGATCTATCATGCCGTCGACCGCCGCAGCGGCACCGAAAACGGCACCGGAGCGCATGCTGTCTACCGTGTTTTTGCCGATAGCAGAGTCGGGTGCAGTCAGCGCGATATGCGGCAGCTGAGCTGTGCGGTCGGCGAGTGCGCTCAGACTTATCTCAGCCCCCGGGAGTATCGCCACACCCTCAAATGTGCCGTTCTTGCCGAGGTGGATTATCTTGGTTGCCGTGCCCATATCGACGATGATGCACGGGCTGCCGTATTTTTTAGCCGCCGCGACCGATACGCAGATAAGATCCGCACCGACCGACGATGGATCGTCGCAGTGTATGTTGATACCGGTCTTGACACCGGGCCCTACCGAGAGCGCATCTATGCCGAATGCTATTTTCAGCGCCTCGCGTATCGTACCGGTCAGCTGCGGAACGACCGATGAGATAACGGCTGCCGTTAAGCTGTGCGTCTCCGTATCGGAGAGACGCAGGATGCTGTCGAGCTTTGCGGCGTATTCGTGGCTTGTTTCCTTGATATTCGTTGCGAGCCGAACGACAAAGGCGAGCATATCGCCCTCAAAGCCGCCCACGGCGATAATTGTATTTCCAATATCTACGGTCAATATCATAAATGTAACCTCGTAAAAGCGTCGGCAATACCGCGCCGCGATATTTGTCGCTGTTCGGTATTGCCGCTTGATGTTTTGCTATATCGAGAGTATGCTCTTGGCTACGGTGAAGTAGATGAGCAGCGAGACCGCGTCTACGATGGTCGTGATGAACGGGCTCGCCATTACGGCGGGGTCAAAGCCGATCTTCTCGGCGAACATAGGCAGCGTACAGCCTATGAGCTTTGCTATAATTATTGTACAACAGAGAGTTATGCAGACAACGAGTGCGACCGGAACGGTAACCGCCTTGCCCATTATAAGATTATCTACGAGCAATATCTTGACAAAGGTCGCGGCTGCGAGCGAGAAGCCGCAGAGAACGGAGACGCGCAGCTCCTTCCACATAACGCGTAAGATATCGCCGAACTCAACCTCACCGGTGGAGAGGGCACGAATGATGGTAACCGAAGCCTGACTTCCTGAGTTTCCGCCCGAGTCCATCAGCATCGGTATAAATGCGGTCAGTGTTACCTGAACGGCGAGTGCATCCTCAAAGGACGAGATTATCATACCGGTAAAGGTCGCTGATATCATCAGCAGCATCAGCCAGCCGATACGGCTGCGCCATATCTCGAATACGCCGGTTTTGAGGTAGGGCTTTTCGATGGGCGCCATAGCGTTCATCTTTGCGAAGTCCTCCTCCGCCTCTTCCTGAATGACGTCGATAGCATCGTCGACGGTAACGATACCGACCAGACGGTTTTCCTTATCGACTATCGGAACGGCAAGCAGGTCGTATTTTTCGATCAGCTTACCTACATCCTCCTTGTCGGTGTGCGTGGTTGCGCAGATGACCGCCGTGTCCATTATGTCGGTTATCATAACATCCTCGCTCTCCGACGTCATTAGGTCGAGAGCGGTAACAACGCCCTGCAGCTTTCGGTTCATATCGAGCACATAGCAGGTATAGACCGTCTCTTTTTTTAGTCCTGTACGTCTGATACGCTTCAGTGCATCGCCGACGGTCATTCCCTCGGTCAGGTCTATATACTCGATGGTCATGATGCTGCCGGCACTGTCGTCGGGGTAGTTCATGATCTCGTTTATCTGCCTGCGCTTTTCCGGAGGGATCTTCTGCAGCAGACGGCGAACGACGTTTGCGGGCATCTCCTCGATAAGGTCGACAGTATCGTCGAGGAACATTCCGCTCATGACGTTTTCGAGCTCCGTATCGGAGAATGCGTTTATCAGCAGCTCCTCCTCGTCGCCGTCCATGAATGTAAACGATTCCGCCGCGAGGTCCTTTGGCAGAACGCGGAATATCAGCGGTATGCGGTCACGCGGTGCCTCCGATATTATCTGCGCAATATCGGCAGGCTCGAGATCCTCGAGCAGCTCTTTAAGCTCCGTGTACTTGCCTTCCTCGGCGAGCTCAAGCGCCTCGTCCTTCTTTTCTTCTATAGTGTCTATTGTGTCGAGGACGGTCTCATCGTCCTCATCGCCCGAGTCTATGCCTATCGAGTTTATCTTTGCATCGAGCTCCTCGGCGGGTATATCCTCCGCGAGCTTATCCGGATCGGAATATGCCGCTGTATCGGCGGCTGTGTTCTCGGATGACGTATTATTCGTCGTATTCTCTGCCGATGTATTCTCGGCTGAACTCTCCGCTGCCGCATTCGTTGCTGCGGTGTCGGCTGCACCTTTTGCTGTCCCGATCTGCGCAGCTTCGCGTGCTGCCCCTGTCTGCTCTGTGTCGCTGCGCTCTGTCTCGGCGCACTGAATGTTTTCCTTTTCTGTCATAGCACACACGTCCTTTCGTTTGATTGTCGGTCCTCCGACCGCTTGGACGGCGCAAAAAAACGCCCGTCGCGCTCCGTACCCGTAGGTGCGGCTTTGGCGATGGTGCGTTGACCTTGTGCGCGGAGATATATGCGTGCAAAAAGTACGGATATCAGCAGATATGCGTTAGCGGAGGCACGCCGGGCGCCTCCTCATTACATATACAACCGATGAAGAATATCCGTAACCGACAGATAATATCTCGGGACTGTATCGCTGTGCGGCTCGGTGCGGCGTGTGCCGGCTCGGCTATGCACTGAGATATGTCCTATATCGGCAGCGTGAAAAGAACGGCGCTGCCGTCGCGCCCGGTCATGGCACTACTTCGCCCGGGATCGGTATGCTGACTGCCTCCTGCGTCCATTCTTTTCACTTCCTTTTACTATGTAATTGTCTGTACGGCGGGCAGCTGCCTTTCGGTAGTATGTCTCGCATCGTACTTTTTTATTATATTACATTTCGAGCTTTTTGTCAATGCTTTTTCGCGCTGCCGCTCTCTGTCGGTGCTTGCGCCGCGCTGTTGCCGATGCATTTATACAGATGGCTGCAATTATGATTTTTGTATCTTCGGTGCGCGGCGGAGATTTTACTTAAATTTTGCGTTTTTTTTGAAAATAATTTGCCAAAGTCGCCGTCGGGGTATTGTATTTTTAAGGGTAATGTGATACAATTTTACCATCAAGGAGTCCCTGCGGCTCGTACTGCGGCGAACCCTACCGCTGAGTGCTTTGCAGAGACTGTACATAATGAAAAAGGAGGTCGGCTTTGACCGCGCAAAGAATGCGCTTATTCGACATCTTTCGCGTTTAAATCTATGCCATAAGGTGCGGATGCCCCACACCTAAAACGGGGTAAAAATATAGGAAGGTTTGAACTCATATGAAGATTAACTCTAAACATCGTGTTTTAAGTATTATTCTTTCGGTTCTGATGGTGCTTTCGATCATGCCCGTCGCGGTTTTCGCGGATGACGGAACTACTTCGAATTATGTAACGCTGGAACTCACTTTTGGTGAAAATGTTGCGTCTGAAGATGTCGAAGCAGCTAAGTCCATTTATCAGAACGTAAGGTATGCTGATTGTTCTAAGGCAAACGAAGCATACATGTCGCTCTATGGTATAACATGGGAAAAAGGTTATCTTGATGTAACCGATAACAATGCACCTCTCCGGAAATATGCAGGGGTATCCGGCTCTGTTACAGAAGTAAAGTATCTTGTTAACGGCTCTGTTGCCGGATTTACTTCACTTCAATCAAACGGGAATAATATTGACAGTACTATCGGCGGAAATCATCAGATGTTCCGTACGAGTTACAGCGTTGTCGGTATTAACGATGTAAATGGAAACAAGGCTGAAATTACGAGCGGTAATATTCAGGCATATGTTGCCGGTGGCTACGATTCGTCATTCACAGAATCCGGTAAGCTGACTGTTGATAACATTGCTTTTACATCGACTACAAGTACTACAATGGCTGCATCTGCGGCGATTGCTACGTCGAGCTCAAGCAAAAAGGCTGTGTCTGCTGAGATGGAAATCAAAAATTGCACTTTCAGCGGTCGCGTCTATGTATACGATAATTTCGAAAACTACGGAGTAATGACCTATAATATTCATGATAATGTTTTTGACGGTACGAATTATTCCGGAGACTCCAATGCGTATGCGATTTTTGCTCAGTGCAAGGGCGGCAATAATATTATAATCAAAAACAATAAGATTTCCGGCTTTGCGCGCGGCATTAATATTGATCATGAAAATATAAATGCGGTAATTGAGGGTAACGATATTACGATTACCGATGCAGGGCGTTCTTGCATTCAGCTCAGTAGTTTGGCGAGCACTAGTATTTCCAATAACAATATCAGACTAACGGGTGGAAATGCTTATACGCTTCACGAAAAGCTTCTAAAGATGAGCAAAACGCCTGTAATCCGTATCTCCGGTGATAAGATTACCGGAAACGGATACTTGATTTATGATGATGCTGTAGCGAATAATAGTACATTTACTACGGAAAACCTCTCTTTGACATTCGATAATGTTGAGATTGCCGATACGGTTAATACGACAACAGGAGTAAAGGGAGGGAATAAATACGAGAACAGTCCGGTAGTTAAGGAAGCTGTAGGCGGTGCTTCGTCTGCCATTGCAACCATTGGCGGCGTTGGTTATGCTTCTCTTGCCGAAGCTATTGCCGCTGCAAAGGACGGCGAGACCGTTAAGCTTCTTGCAGATGCAACCTATGATGTTGTAATCGACAAGAACATCACGCTCGACCTCGGCGGCAAGACTCTGACGAACACAAACGCAGGTAAGGCAACTATCTCCGTTCAGAACGGCGCAACTGTTACCGTAACGAACGGTACTGTTGTAGGCGGTACAAGCTACTATAACATCGAAGTTGTAAAGGGCAGCAATGCAAACCTTACACTGACTGGTGTTACTGCTACTGCAGGCAATACCGGTTCTTCGATGATTGATAACTGGGGAACGCTAACAATAACAAGCGGTACATACACCGGCGGTCTTAACGTTGTTAAGAGCGAGGAGGGTTCGACCCTTGTTATTAACGGCGGCGATTTTACGCTTGATTATAGTGTAAGTAATAGTTATAATGCAGTTATTTTTGTATATGGTGATACGACCATCAATGGCGGAACCTTTACCCAGAGCTTGACAACTGCCGGAAAATGGGCTCATCCTCAGGTTGTTGCGACCGGTGTGGTTGAAGGTTATACCGCTATAACGAGAGTTACCGGCGGTACATTTACAAACAAAAAATCCGGCGAAGGTATATTCCGCGGCGTTGGTAAGGCTACGAGCGATAACTTTGAAGTCTCCGGCGGCTCGTTTAACAAATCAATAAGTGACGGATTCTGTGCAGACGGCTTCATTCCTACCAAGAATGCCGACGGCACATACGGCGTTAAAGAAGGTAAGTATGTAGCAAAGATCGGCTCTACCAAGTATGAAACTTTTGAAGATGCGGTTAAGGCTGCAAGCAGAAAGACCATAACTCTGCTCGATGATATTTCTCTCTCGAGTACTGTTACCGTAAATAAGAAGGTAACTATTGACCTGAATCAGAAAACTCTGACCGGTACCGACAAGTATATACTCAATATCGGTGCAAACGGCAATGTTACTATCATGAATGGTCCTATCAATGTTTCTGACAGCGGAAGTGCAATTAACGCTTACGGAACTCTTGCTCTTAACGATGTCGACATCACGGGCAAGGCAACCGATTATTCGCTTCTGTATGTAAATCAGAATGCAAATGTTACCATTGATAAGGATACGACAATAACGGCGACAGATGCAACCTCTTCTGCACCTTATCCTACGATCTTTATCTCGGGTCAGGATTCGGACGGAAATACCTATGATCCGACTCTGAATATTTATGGTACTGTTTCTGCAGCAAAGGCTCCTGCAATTCAGGGTAACGGTACCGACAGAGGCACCTCTCATATCAATATCTATGACGGTGCGCTCATCAAGTCGAACAAGCTCGCTATCTACCTCCCGCAGATTTGTGATGTAAATATCACAGGCGGTACCGTAACCGGTTACTGCGGAATCGGTATTAAGTCCGGGACGCTAAATGTTTCCGGCGGTACTGTTCAGGGCGTAGCAAACGATAATGTTATCGGCGATCAGTATTCGCAGACTAACGGAATCAGCTACGACGGCTCTGCAATTATGATCGACTCCTACATCGGTTATGCGGGAAATGTTACTATCAATGTTTCCGACAATGCTAAGATAGAGAGTCTCCACTCTACCGCTATCCGTGAGATAGGTAATGATAATAGTCAGACTAATATGGTCGCACTCAACATTACCGGCGGCAAGATCACCGGTGCTGACGGCTCGGATGCAGTCCTCGTTCGTGAGACCACCGCTCCTACCGTTGCTATCTCCGGCGGTACATTCACAACTGCTGTTCCCGAGGACTATTGCGCAGATGGCTTCATTCCTACGCAGAATGAGGACGGTACTTACGGCGTAAAGATCGGCACGTATGTTGCCGAGACAAACGGCGTTAAGTACGAATCTCTCGAAGAAGCAATTAATGCTGCAACGAGAGGCAAAACTGTTACGATGCTCGCAGATACTCGTGAGAATGTTACCATCTCTAAGAATCTGATACTTGATCTTAACGGATTTACTATCAACGGCGGACAGGTCAAGGGCAAAGCCACTGTTATGATTGATAACGCGAGAGTTACAATCATGGACAGCAGCGCGGGTCAGACCGGTACCATCATGCGTGAGGATACCGCAGAAAACTCCGGTGACAGCTCCTACTATGTAATTGATATTCAGGGCAAGAACGGTTTCTTGAAGTTTACCGGCGGTAATGTTAAGAATGACAGCGGCATTGTCGGTGTTAAGGGCGCATCTCTTGTACGCCTCGGCGACGATAGCGTAGCGGGTGCTTATCCTACATTGACAATAAACGGCGGTACATTTACTCAGAATAACTTTGTTGCTATCAAGGTTGATCGCGGTACATTGCACTTTGTTGGCGGCGTTATCACTTCTGCTAACAGCTACGCTGTTGAAAACTGGAACAATGCCTATATCAAGGGCGGTACCGTAAACGGAACTGTTTCCTCTTGGGTATACAGCACGGGCGCTGCTTTCAGTAAGCTTGAAATCAGCGGCGGTACTGTAAACGGTAATGTTGCTTCCGTAAACTATGACAGCGCTGCCGATAAGCAGGCACGTATCTTCGTTACCGGCGGTACTGTCACCGGAACGCTCGGTACATACACCTACACAAACGGTTTGGTTCCTACCGATGAAGCTGCTATGGCTACCATCGAGGTAACGGCTGGTTCATTCGAGAAGGATCCTGCCAAGTATGTAGTAGAGGGAAGTGCTGTTAAGACAAATGATGACGGCACCTTCGGTGTAGAAAAAGCTTACCTTGCCAAGGTAGGCGACACCTCGTACTACACGATGGACGAGGCTTTCCATGCTGCTCTTAATTCGGGTGAGACGCTCTATCTGCTGCGTGACTACACAACCGGTACGGAGCAGAACTCCGGCAGCAAGAATCTTACCATCGATCTTGGCGGTCATACTTGGACATACACCGGAAAAGACACGAGCTGTGCGGCGTTCGAGATTAACTACTCCGACGTTACACTGACCGTGAAGAACGGTACGGTCATCAGTAACTCGATGGTTGGTCTCATCCCCTCCGCTATGAGCGGTTCTATTACCTACAACAACTCTGCTCTGGTGTTTGAGAATGTCACCATGACAGCCAACGGTCGCAGCGGTATCGAGACAAACGGCGGCAACACCAATGATAATGTTACACTCATTAATTCGACGCTCAATGTCCCGAACGGCTACGGCATTTACTTCCCGAGCAGCGGTACGCTGACCATCAACAACAGCGTTATCAACGCTAAGACCATGGGTGTTCAGATTTGCGCAGGCAGCCTGAATATCGTAGGCGACGGCACAAAGATTACTGTCACCGGCGACGGTATTGAAAAGACCGAGAACGACGGTGCGATCGAGGATGGCGCAGCTATCTCCATCGTTGACCGTACCGGCTACAAGGGTCTTGAGAGCATCAAGATCGAAGCAGGTACATTTGTTGCTAAGGACGGAAACGACGCTCTTAAGGCATACAAGTGGGAGAACAAGACAGAGAGTGCATTCGACAATGCAAATAACACTGTCGCAGTCTCCGGCGGTACATTCTCCTCTGCTGTTAAGAAGGAGTATTGTGCAGACGGTTATAAGTCCGTTACCGACAGCAACGGCAACTACACCGTTAAGGAAGCGAACATTACCGTCAAGGTAAGCTCCAACATCTCTGCTGCCGGCACTCTTACCGGAGGCGATATGTACGCCAAGGGCGAGACCGTTACCGTTACCGCAACCGTTAATCCCGGCTATGTATTCCTCGGCTGGTATGATGCAAGCGGCAAGCTCGTAAATGCAAATACCACCTATACATTCGAGGCTGCAGAGAGTGTTGACATTATCGCAACATTCAAGGGCAATAAAAATGTTAAGCTGTCCGTCGGTCTCAGCGGCGGTATCGTTACCGTCAGCGGCGATGTGACCGCTAAGTGGAGAAACGATGTCAAGGACAATGAGTTCCTGCTCGGAACGAGCTTTGTTCTGACCGCTGCTCCCCGCGCAGGCTATACCTTCCTCTATTGGATTAACTCTGAGGGTCGAATCCTCTCCGACGAGCCTGAGTACAAGTTCACTCTCGGAATGGATACCTCCATCAAGGCTTGCTTCATGGAGACAGAGCAGTGGGAGGACAGCAGCTACGTTATCTTCAGAGATAATATCACCAAGAAGATAATTTGGTCGGGCGATGTTGAGATGACAGCGCACAGCGACGGTATCTATGGTACTGTTGCGGCTCCCGCACTTCTTAACTACTCCGGCGTGATGTTTAAGGATTGGCGCGATGCGGACGGCAATGTCGTTACACCCGATGAGAACGGCAATATCCGCATTACCTCCAATATTACGATCTATGCAATATACCAGGCAACCTCCGATACATTTGACGTTACCGTTGACGGCGAGACCGTCGGCAGCTACGGCTTCAGAACGAGCGTAAGCGTTACCGCGCCCGAGACAAAGGACGGCAAGTACTTTGCAGGCTGGTATCGCGACGGCGTACTTGTAAGTACGAATGCAAACTACTCGTTCATCATCAGATCGGCTACCGCGCTTACCACTGAGTATACCGATACCAAGCAGGAGCCTGCTTCGGTAGCTATTCTGACTGTCGGTGACAGAGAGCAGACCGAGGGCGGTGTTCTTGCTCCGTTCAGCCTTGACTGGTCGCTTGCAGAGGGCTGTGAGCTTGTAAAGGTTGGTATTATACGTACGTATGATGCATCCCTTAAGGATAAGCTGACGCTTGAGAATGTAAACGGAAGCACTATCAAGACCAAGGAGTCGGTACTTACGACCTCCGACGGTAACTATCAGTTTAACCTTACCATGGGCAGCACCGCAGCAGCAAATGATGTCTATATGACCGGTTACGTTATGTACCGTGCCGCTAACGGCAATATCATTACGCTGTATACCGACGTTGTTACTTCTCCGGCAGGTAACTGATACCCGGAAAGTACAGAAAGGAAAACCATGAAGGAAAAGTATTTAGCTCCCGAAACCGAGATCGTTCTCTTTGAGTCCGAGGATGTTATTACCGCATCCGGTGCATCCGGCGATATCGACGGAGATAGAGACGACTGATCTATATTTGGTATTCTCGGAAGGATGGCAGGCGAAAGCCTGCCATCCTTATTTTTAATTTGATTCGGAGAAAACAGAATGAAAACGAAAATAAATAAAAGCATGCGCACGGCATCACTTCTGCTGCTGTCGCTTCTGCTGCTCTCTCTTCTGCCTTTTTCGATATCTGCCGAGACTGTGTATTCCGAGGGGTATTTCAAATATACCATATCGGGCGAAGAGGCGGCGATAATCGAATATTTCGGCTCGGAGAGCGAGATAGTTATCCCGAGCAGTCTCGGCGGCAGGACAGTTACCGAGCTTCGCGGGCGGATATTTCGCTCAGATCTGCCGGTCACAAAATTGACTCTGCCGGATACTTTGACGGAGATAGACGATTCGCTGCTCGCCGGGCTTTCTCAGCTTCGTGTCGTTGTGCTGCAGTCGCGCAGTATCTCGCCGCGCGTGCCGAGCGGATGTGTTATCATAGAGGACTATCCCGTCTATGTCGATCCCGACAGCGGAAAGTACATACCGAGCGACACGACTGCGCCGAATAATGCAGTCACGTCCGATCCCGGCACGCCGAGAACCTATGGCTCCGCAGGCGGCTCGGATATCGGCGGCCCCGGCGGCAGCGGCGTGAGCAGCTCCGGAAACAGCTGGTCGGGCGCGGGAGATCAGATAGACGTCGACAGCGACGGCACCCTTGCCGAAAAAGGCATATCCGCGGCGAACGGCTGTACTATTACCGTAGACAACACCGGCAATCTCATAATGATCGACCGCAGCGGAAATATTACGGTAATAGACCGGAGCAGGAAATACGGTCTTTCCGAGGGTGAGGACGGAATCATAATAGCCGACGAAAACGGCGACTGCGTCCGCCTTGAGGACGACGGTCTGACCGTGGTATATCCCGACGGCGCAGGCGGTGAAAAGCGCTTCCGCCTGTCCGATGAGGCGGAGACGGCAGCCGACACTACTGCTTACGGCGATGCAGGGACGGTGCCCGGAAAAACGAAAGGACACGGGGTGCTTATTGCCGTATGCGCGGCATCGGCTGCCGCTGTTATCGCAATATGCGCCGTTCTTGTTATTCGCAGAAGGAAGGGCGTATCCAAGGACGGGGCGGAGAAGCGCTGATCTCCTGTTTCGGCAGATGCCGCCATGCTGCGGTGAAACCCGAGCCGCAAAACAAATAAATAGACGGCTCGTGGTGTAAATCAGCTTTCTGTGCTGCATAAAAAAGGTTGACGGAACGTGCCTGACGTGGTAAAATATCGACGGAAAGTGAGGCTGCGCAATGATAATCAAGCTCGCAGACATCAGGATAGCTGTTAATAATATCTATCCGTATATAGAGAAATATTGTGCGGATTATATCTGTTATGACCGCCGCCGCGCAGACTTTACGGTCGATATATCCGATGAGGACATTGCGCGTGAGCGCGCGGCAGTCGAGTGCACCGTCGCTGCCGAGGGACACTCGGGTATCGAATTCGGCGATCCGTACCTTGAGACGCTCGCGGTCTACCGCAAGATAGCGGAGCGTATGCCGAGCTATGATACGGTGCTGTTTCACGGCTCGGCGCTCGCCATTGACGGCGATGGATATCTCTTTACCGCAAAGAGCGGAACGGGAAAATCGACCCACACGAGGCTTTGGCGTGAGCGATTCGGCGACCGCGTTGTTATGATAAACGACGACAAGCCGCTGCTGCATATTGATGCCGGCAGTGTGATCGCTTACGGCACGCCTTGGAACGGCAAGCATCGGCTCGGCACAAATGCATCCGTACCGCTGCGCGGACTGTGTGTTCTCGGACGCGCGGAGCAGAACAGCATTTTTCCTGCCGAGCGCAGACAGGTATATCCTACACTGCTCGGACAGACCTACCGTCCGCATGATCCGGCTACGCTTGTCCGTACACTTGAGCTTGTCGACCGCATTGCGGAGATTGTTCCGCTTTGGTCGCTGCAATGCAACATGGAATCATGTGCCGCAAGCTGTGCATATCTCGGAATGCAGAGCGCATCACAGCAGAAAGGAAACTGAAATGAAGCTAAAGGATACCTATATTTCTCATGAGAGCGACGGCGAGCAGGTGCTTGTTGATACCTCGTGCGAATTCTCGGGTGTTATACGCAATAACAGTACCTCGGCATTTATCGTAGAGCTGCTCCGTCATGATACGACGCTCGATGAGATAGCGGACGCTATGTTTGAAAAATATGATGCGCCGCGCGAGCAGCTGCGCGCCGATGCAGAGGGGGTCATTGAAAAGCTGCGCTCGGTCGGAGCTATCGAAGAATGACATATGAGGAGTACCTTGCAAAATACGGCGAGCTGACATACAAGAATGTCGGTGTCAGTATGCTCCCGCTGATAAGACAGGGCAGGGATACCTTTACCGTTCGCGCACTGCATCCCGGCGAGCTCTGCCGCAGGTGGGATGTCGTGCTGTATACCCGCCCGCCGCAGTCCTATGTGCTGCACAGGATAATCTCCGTACATGACGGCGGGTATGATATTCTCGGTGACAATTGCGTCTCGGTCGAGCGAAATATACCGCGCGAGTGTGTTATCGGCGTTATGACCGGCTATGTTCGCAGGGGACGCGAGCACAGTACCGCGGAGCTTGGATACCGTCTGTATGTTGCGCTGTACTGTAAGCCGTATAGATTCAGGATAGCTTTGCGCAGACTCGGTGCATTGCCGATACGTGCCGCGCATTTTCTGAAAAGAACATTTGGCAGGAGGAGTGGGTGAGCATGACACAGAATCAGGCTGTGCTGATATATCTTCTTGCTTCCGCGCTCGGCGGGACTGCCCCGCAGGCGGAATATATACGTGCGGCGGATATTCCCGAGCTTGTTGCGGAAGCCAAAAGGCAGAATATCTCCGCACTGTGCTTTTCCGCGCTGAGCGCCGCAGGATTGTACGGTACTGCCGCAGAAGCTCCTGCCTTTTCGGGCGCCGGCGGCACGGGCGATGTGTTCGGAGATGAAGCCGCCGCAAAGGCTCTCTCAAAGCTGCGCGAGCGAAAGGACAAGGCTGTTCGCAAGATAATGCTGCTCGACAGCGAGCGCGCCGAGATCTTTCGAGAGCTTGACCGTATGAAGATATGGTATCTGCCGCTGAAGGGCATAGGGCTCAAGTCGCTCTATCCCGGGATAGGAATGCGCGAAATGTCGGATAACGATATTTTGATCGACCCGTGCGGCAGAGACAGGGTACACGAGCTTATGCTGCGGCGCGGATACACTGCGCTTTCAAAGCCCGCCGAGCACCACGATGTTTACCTAAAGCAGCCGATATATAACTTTGAAATTCATGTCGGGCTTATAGGGGATTTTCTTGATAAGCGGGTAAGATGGTATTTTGACGATATATCCGATCGCCTGACATGGGCGGACAGCTCACCCGACCGACGCTGCTATGAGAGGAAAATGACCTGTTCGGATGAATACGTTTATTTTATCTCTCATACATACGGACATTATATCTCGCTCGGCACCGGAATCAGAACATTGTGCGATGCTTATCTTATTGATCATGCACGCGGCAGCTGTCTCGATGAAGAAACAGCCGAAATTCTGAGAGAGCTTGGGCTTGACCGTTTTGAGTCGCTTCTGCGAAGAACGGCGGTCGATCTGTTTGATCGACCGGCTTCGCCCGACGAGATATCTGCTAGGCTTGACACAGAGGAGTCCGCTCTTGTCGATTCCTGCTTTTTGGGCGGAGTGCACGGGTCAATAGAGAACGGTATGAAGAATGATATTCAGATCCGCGGCGGTGACATGGAGCTGTCGCTGCGCGGGAAGCTCGGCTATATCTGCCGCCGTATATTCCCGCCCGTATCATGGTATCATAAGCATTTTCCGTACCTCGATAAGCATCCGTATATGATAGTGCTGTTTGCACTGCGCCGACTGACGGTAAGAGCATTCGGCTCGCGCCATCGGCTGAAAAAGGAGCTTGAGGTGCTCGGCAGGCTCGGCGACGACTCGGACAAAAAGCGATAACCGCATATTATACTGCATTCCGCGCAGCCGAAGCAAAGCATATCGGTGCAGCCCTCCGTCTTTGTTTGATAGCGGAGAGCAGCGGGATCGAATATTTGCGAAAACGCTATATTTCCGGCTTGACATACCTCGCGGCATATGCTATAATAGGCACAGAAGTTCTTTGTGACTGACGGAACATCGCGGACATACCGCGGGGGAGCAGAGAACAGAAAATGCCGACCGTCTGGGCGTACCTTCTTTTTAGCGGGAGGGTGCGCCCTTTTTAGACGCAGCGCGGTGTGCCGCGCGAGGGAGATTTCGAGAAGGAAAGAAGGAGTTGCGATATGAATTTTTTTGATGAACTTGCCGCGTATGATAAAGAGGTCTATGATGCCTGCTCGCTTGAGCTTGAGCGTCAGCGTCATAACATCGAGCTGATAGCCTCCGAGAATATTGTTTCTAAGGGCGTGCTGCTCGCAGCGGGGACCGTGCTTACCAATAAGTATGCTGAGGGTCTGCCCGGAAAGAGATATTACGGCGGATGTCAGTATGTCGATATCGTCGAGAACATTGCGCGCGACCGCGCAAAGAAGCTGTTCGGCGCAGATCATGCCAATGTTCAGCCGCACAGCGGCGCATCGGCGAATCTTGCCGTTTTCTTCGCGCTTCTTCAGCCTGGAGATACCGTTATGGGACTCAATCTTGCTCACGGCGGACACCTCTCTCACGGCTCGCCCGTAAATATTTCCGGTAAGTACTTCAATATCATCCCCTATAATGTATCGGACGATACCGAGATGCTCGATTACGACGCTCTCAGAGCCACCGCTCTCGAGTGCAAGCCTAAGATGATCATTTCGGGCGCGAGTGCATATTCGAGAACCATCGACTTTGCCCGAATAAGAGAGATATGCGACGAGGTCGGAGCATATATGATGGTCGATATCGCGCACATTGCCGGACTCGTTGCTGCGGGACTGCATCCGAGCCCCGTACCGTATGCCGATGTTGTTACCACAACGACGCATAAGACTCTGCGCGGCCCTCGCGGCGGACTTATTCTTTGTAAGGAGGCGCTTGCAAAGCAGATTGATAAGGCTGTATTTCCGGGCACTCAGGGCGGTCCGCTCGAGCATATTATTGCAGCTAAGGCTGTCGCTTTCGGCGAGGCAATGACCGAGGAATTCCGTGATTATCAGCGCCGCATCGTCGCAAACGCAAAGGCGCTCTGCAACGCTCTGAAGGATGAGGGCTTCCGTATCGTCTCCGGCGATACCGATAACCATCTTATGCTGATCGACCTGCGCCCGTTCGGCATCACCGGCAAGGAGATGGAGCGCCGCCTTGACGAGGTACATATTACGGTCAATAAGAATGCTATCCCGAATGATCCCGAAACGCCCTTTGTTACGAGCGGAATCCGTGTAGGTACGCCCGCCGTCACGACGCGCGGCTTTACCGAGGAGGATATGGTGTCGATCGCGCGCTTTATGAAGCTCGTTGCGACCGATTTTGAAAACTGCCGCGACAGCGTGACCGCCGAGGTCGTTGCTCTCTGTGACAGATATCCTATCTACGAGCAGTGATATTGCGCCGATATGCCGGCGTGATTTGCGTGTCGTATAATTTATAAAGTATAAAATCAGTGCCGATGATAGCTTTGTCGGCACTGATTTTTTATATAGCTTCGAATTGTTCACCGCGCTTAGAGTATCTCCCTGATCGCGCCTGTACAGATAGCTCCGAAACAGATTTTTGTTGCAATTTGTATCCCGCTGTGGTACAATAAGGTAAATTAAGAAGAGAGGTGAGATCGGTGAGTAGGGAGACAAGCTGCTGCTTTACCGGACACAGAGCAATATCTCGCGCCGAGTATGCCGAGCTTGCTGCACGTATCGACAGCGCCGTCGAGCAGCTTATCAAACGCGGCTACACCGATTATTATGCCGGCGGAGCGCTCGGCTTTGATACTCTCGCCGCGCTGCGCATCATATCTCTGCGGAAGAAGTATCCCTTTCTCCGGCTTCATCTCATACTTCCGTGCCGCGATCAGACTGCCGGGTGGAATGATGAGAGCATTGATATATATAATAGCATAATTTTCGCTTCCGACTCGGTAGAATATATTCGCGAGACCTACGGGCGCGGATGCATGCAGCAGCGAAATCGCGCGCTTGTAGATGCATCGTCGGTCTGTATCTGCTATCTTGCCCGGCGCAGGAACGGCGGGACCGCAGGAACTGTGAAATATGCTAAGCGCTGTAATCTCGAGATAATCAATCTCGGCAGTCTGTCGCCGGACGACATACAGCAGCGCCTTGATATCTGAGGTGCTGTCGGTCGATTGATGATAATAGGCTTTTGACACGCCGATTTATTATGATAACTTATTAAAACAGGTAAATCGAAGCGGAAAAGCTCTTGTGCCTTGAACGACTTTTGTTTCCTATTTGCAGCCGAATTATAATATCAGTATGAGCAACCGCTATGGATATTCCATGGCGGTATTTTGTTGTGTCAGAGTTTATGCTTCTATCGAAGCTTTGCCGCTTTCCCCTTGTTTTATTTGTCTACTTTTTTGTATTTGTCTTTGTTTACTGATTCTACATCAGATATGAGGTTCGCATGCATGATTCTTTTCGACTGTTATTGCCTATATAAAATCGACGTGTGATATAATGGCGAAAATCACATCAAAAAGGCAATTAATATATGCAATAGCCTTAGGATAATTGTATATGATGACTTTGGTATAAAATACAATTCCGTGTATTTACAAATTGAATTATGTATGATATAATCGAAACAGAGTCGGTGCTCATTTGGGGTGTTTATCAGAAAATAACCGTTTGCGACAGATATTTTCGTCGGTGAATTATATGTCAATATGTGTATTGCATTTGTATCGGCGGCAGAAAAACAAAAAAGCCCCGAGCGGGACTTTTTTGCTCCGCACACTGCGGATTCGGTAAACCGATGTTTTCGCTTAAAGCTTATTTGAACTTAGCAGTGTAAATTCAGATGGTACTCTGAACATCACTTATTATACATAAAAAAACAATTTTGTCAATAGATAATTCGGAGGTAATTATGAAAATAAGCGGTAATGACAGAAGAACCGGTAGTTATTATCTTGGACTGGATGTCGGCACTGAGTCTGTCGGCTGGGCTGTTACTTCATGCGAATATGAGCTGCTTCGGCATCGCGGAAATGCCATGTGGGGCGTCAGGCTCTTTGATGAAGCTAAGGGTGCGGCAGAGCGCAGGAGTTATCGTACCGCAAGGAGACGCGCGGCGCGCCGCAGGCAGCGCCTTGACTTGCTCGAACTTATTTTCTCGGAAGAGATAGGCAGAGTAGATCCGTTGTTTTTTGTCAGGCTTAAAGAGAGCGCGCTCCATCTTGACGATAAAACACAGGTCAGATCGAAATACAGCATCTTTGACGATGACAAACTCAGCGATGTGATTTATCACAAAAAATATCCCACAGTCTATCATCTCAGAAGTGAGCTTATTCACTCGGATGAGCCGCATGATATTCGTCTTGTATACCTTGCGCTGCATCATATAATGAAGAGTCGCGGACATTTTCTCTTTGATATGGATGCGGGAGACGAATATAAGGATATTCACGTTATTCTCGGCGAATTAAGAACACTGCTGGCGGATGAATATAATACCGAAATCAAATTCGGTGAGGAGTATATCTCGGCTCTTTTGCGCAGTGATATCGGTGTTACCGCTAAGGCAAAGTTCGTAAAAGGGGCTCTCGGAGAAATCCCTTTCGATGAGGCTATAGATACAGTGGTGATGTCCGAGGCGCTTGCCGGCAAGACTATCAAGTTCGATGCTCTGTTTAAGGATCCTGCTCTGAAAGAGTCTGAGGAAAAGACGCTGTGCCTGCGCGGCGATATCGAAGAAAAATACGACAGCTATGCAGAGATTCTCGGCGAGAGGATCGAGATAGTAACGGCGATGAAGGCGGTTTTCGACTCTGCAAGGCTGGCGCAGATACTCGGCGGAGATAAATACATAAGTGACGCAAAGGTAAGACAATGGAATGAAAACCGCGCTGATCTTGTCGGACTGAAAGCCTATGTGCGGGAATATGAGAGTGAGAAATACGATAATATATTTGTCTGCAAAAGCGAAAAGCTGAATAACTATGCTTCATACAGTAGATATAATCATGGCAGCGCCGAGCATACATGCACGCAGGAGGAATTCTGCAAGTATTTGAAGAAAGAGCTTGATTCGATGAAGGAGCATTCCGAGTATTCGGAGCTTTGGCAGAAGATACAGAACAATGAGCTTTTGCCAAAGCTGCGCGGAGCGGATAACGGCGTTATTCCGAAGCAGCTGCATCTTATTGAATTGAAAAAGATACTCGACAATGCATCGAAATATCTCGGATTTTTGTCCGAGACCGACTCGGACGGATTGTCCGTAACGCAAAAGATAATTAAGCTGTTCGATTTCAGGATTCCGTATTACGTCGGTCCGCTTAATAAAAAATCGCCGAATGCGTGGGTCATTCGTACCGATGAGAAAATAACACCTTGGAATTTTGAGCATGTTGTTGATACAAAGGCGAGCGCAAACGAGTTTATGGTTCGACTGACCGGAAAATGTACATATACCGGTGAAGATGTTCTTCCTCGCGATTCGCTTCTGTACAGTGAATATGCTGTTCTGAATGAGATCAATCCGATATGCGTAAACGGCAATCCGCTTCCCGTCGATGTTAAGCAGCGGATATTCGAGGATATGTTTGTCGTATCGAATTCTAAGGTGACAAAGCGCAGGATCAAGGATTATCTTATCGGGCATTGCCTGATACAGCCGAGTGACGAGATAACCGGTATCGACGATACGGTAAAATCCAAGCTGAAATCGTATCATGATTTTAAAAAGATACTTGATAAAACACACGATACCGCAATGGTCGAGGATATGATATCTCATATTCTGATATTCGGTGATGATAAGAAGCTGCTTCGCGAATGGCTCAGAGATAACTGCAATGGACTTGATGCAAAGGATATTGAATATGTCTCGCGTCTGAAATATAAGGATTGGGGACGCCTCTCGCGGGCATTTTTGACCGAGCTTTATACACCTGATGAGCATGGAGAGGCGCTTTCCGTAATTGATATAATGCGCGCAACGAATTGCAATCTCATGCAGCTTATGAGTGATAAATACAAGTTCTCGGAGGCGGCTGAAGCGTATCGGAATAACAAATTCGGAACAGACGAAACTCTTGAGCAGAGACTCGAAACGCTGTATGTTTCACCGGCAGTGAAGAGAAGTATACGGCAGACGCTGCGTATTGTTGACGAGATCACAGACATACGCAAGGCCGCACCTGAGAAGATATTTATCGAGATGGCGCGTGGTGCGGACGAATCGCAGAAGGGTAAGCGCACCGAGTCTCGTAAGAATCGTCTTATTTCACTTTACAAGGCGTGCAAAGAGGACAGCGGCGCACTGTATGAGGCTCTCGAGTCTGAGCCTGAGGGACGGCTGCGTCATGACGCATTGTATCTGTACTATACTCAATTCGGAAGATGTATGTACTCGGGCGAAGAGATAGATTTGTCTCAGATCGACAAAGCGTATAATGTCGATCATATCTACCCTCAGTCAAAGATAAAGGACGACAGCCTTGATAACCGCGTGCTTGTTGCTAAAAGGCTGAATATGGACAAGACAAATGTGTATCCCGTCAGTGCGGAAATTCGCAATAAAATGCGTCCGATGTGGCATATGCTTAAAGAAAAAGGAATGATAAGCGAAAAGAAATATGAGCGCCTTGTCCGCAGCACCCCGCTAAGCGAGGATGAGCTTGCTTCTTTTGTTGGCAGACAGCTTGTAGAGACACGGCAGTCGACAAAAGCGCTTGCGACGGTGCTTGGCGAGCTGTATCCCGACACTCGTCTTGTGTACTCCAAGGCGGGAAATGTATCGACATTCAGACAGAAATATAATATTGTCAAATGCCGTGATGTAAACGATCTGCATCATGCCAAGGATGCATATTTGAATATTGTGGTCGGAAATGTTTATTGTACTAAGTTCACCGATGCTTTCTTTAAAAATATCTCGAGAGAAAATTACAGTCTTAATCGAATATTTGACTATGACGTTCCGGGCGCGTGGAATGCATCGATTGATCTCGGCAGAGTGAAGAATATCGTCTCTAAAAACAATATTCTCGTTACAAGAATGGCATATGAGGTCAAGGGCGAGATCGCTAAACGTCAGATCAGTCCGAAAGGTAAGGGGCAGCTGCCGATTAAGGAGGGCATGGATATTGCCGCCTACGGCGGCTACGATAAAATTGCCGGCGCATATTTCTTTGTCGTAGAGCATACGAACAAAAAGAAGCGCATACGCACGGTCGAGCCGGTTTATATTTATAAAAAGGCTCTGTATGAATCCGATCCGGTGAGATATTGTACCGAAATTCTCGGTCTTAAGGAGCCTATCATCGTGTATCCGAGAATACTCAAGGATTCGCTGCTTGAACTTGACGGACGAAAAATGTATATCACGGGCAGAAGCGGAAACCAGTTGCTTGGAAAGCATCCGTATCAGTTGTCGCTGAGTATGGATGCGGAGCAGAAAATCAAGCGGATATCAAAGTATATTGAGCGCTGTGAGACCGCGAAGCGTGAGCTTGAAATTACAACCTACGATGATATAACCGCTGACGGGAATATCGAAATTTATGATTTGCTTATAAATAAGCTGAGCACACCGGTATACGGCGGGTATTTTTCGGATATTTGCCGTACCTGTGAAAATGGCAGGGATATATTTATCTCGCTCTCATTGTATCAGCAATGCGTGCAATTACTTGAACTTCTTAAACTGTTTAAGTGCGATAGGACTACGGCAAATTTGTGCGCAATAAACGGTGTTAAAACAGCAGGGATTATTCAGCCGAATAAAACAATATCGAGCCGTGGCAGTGCCTATATAATAAATCAATCGGTCACCGGACTTTTTGAAACAAAGGTGGATCTATTATCATGAGTTGGCGAGTAGTTGCTGTATCAAGTAATGCGAAGCTCGACTATAAGATGGACTATCTTGTTGTGCGGACCGTTAATGATTTAAAGCGCATCCACCTTAGTGAAATATCTGTGCTGCTGATAGAGTCAACGGCAGTCTCGCTTACCGCATATCTGCTGTGCGAGCTGTCCAAGCGCAAGATAGACGTGATATTCTGTGATGAAAAGCGACTGCCGATAGGATCATTTATCCCATATTACGGCAGCCACGATACAAGTCTTAAATTTCGCAAACAGATAAAATGGAGTGACGAAATAAAGGGCTTTGTATGGGCGGAGATAGTTCGTGCTAAG
The DNA here is from genome assembly GCA_900545935.1 of uncultured Eubacteriales bacterium. Lineage (GTDB taxonomy): Bacteria > Bacillota > Clostridia > Oscillospirales > CAG-272 > UMGS911. The sequence goes on along the minus strand of URAP01000008.1, from coordinate 22,700 downwards.
ATTCGCGGACAGATAGAAATTTTAAAGTACGCCGGAGTCGGCGGCAGCGAACTGCTTCAGGGATATTTGACCGAAATAGCACCGGCTGACGCTACAAATAGAGAAGGACATGCGGCGAAGGTGTATTTTAATTCTTTGTTCGGAATGGAATTCTCGCGCAGTCAGGAGTGCAATACCAATGCTGCGTTGAACTACGGTTACAGTATTATTTTATCCGTTTTTTCACGCGAGGTCGTTGCAAACGGTTATTCTACGCAGCTCGGAATATTCCATGATAACATGTATAATCAGTATAATCTTGCCTGCGATCTCATGGAACCGTTTCGCCCGTTTATTGATGCCGAGGTTATACACATGAATCTCGAAACCTTCGAGCATGAGCAAAAAATGCAGCTTGTACAGCTGCTAAATCGCTCTGTTTTACTTGACGGCTGCGTTCAGTATATGCTGAATGCAATACGACAGTATGTAAAGAGCGTATTTGAAGCAATCAACGAAAACGATATTTCAAAAATTAAGTTTCCATGCTATGAGTTACAGATTTATGAGGATGATGGTGTTCTTTGACCTGCCGACTGAGACGCCGGCACAGAGAAAAGAGTATAGCAAATTCAGAAAATATCTTGTGAAAAGCGGATTTATGATGATGCAGGAGTCTGTGTACTGCAAACTTCTGCTCAATCAAACACAGCTTACCGCGGCGGAAAACGGACTGCGTAAGAATCGTCCCGGCGACGGGCTTGTTCAGCTGCTTACAGTGACCGAAAAGCAATATTCAAAGATGCAGTATCTTGTCGGACGCTATGACGGTGATATTATCAACAGCGATGAGAGGTTTATACAGCTATGATACTCGGACATTTTGGGTTGACTGAGCCGATAGAGTTGAGAGAGGGGGAGATATCGACTGTCGTAATTGAAAATCCGATGCTGTATCGCCGCTTTGTTTGTGCAATGCTTGACCAGTCGGTGGGTGAATCTGATGAATTCAGATTGTCCGACGAGAACGGAGAACTTGAATTCGGAAAGAATGTTTGCGTGATAACCGATGTGTTTAATATCAGTTTTAATACAAGAGCGGTCTCCGTCAAACTGCTTCATGAACTCGGGGAGAATACACATCAGCTATCGTGCGATACAGAGAAGCTGATAACCGAGCTGAATATGTTTGCGGCAGAGCTGTCCTCTACCGCACCTGTTGATGTTGCATTTACAGAGCTCAGCAGTACAGATGCGCTTTTAAAGCTCTTTAATTTCGCAGTGGATGTTGAAAACTATGACTTTGTCGAAAAAATAACCGAGTATATCTCACTGTCGGAGCGCCTTTTCGGGAAAAGACTGTTTATATTGCTGAACCTGAAAAGCGCGCTAACGACAGAAGAACAGTCTGAATTTTTCAAGCTGATGAGCTATAAAAAGATAAATGTACTGCTGATAGAGAATAAGGTCTCGGAGCGATGCGCGGAAAATGAAAAAATCAGAATAATTGACAGCGACTTGTGCGAAATCGGTTGATTATTCGGAAATAATATGCTAAAATATATACAGTTGCTTTAGTATCATCATGGATTACCGTTGCTCGGCAGTGCAGCGGCTCTTACCGGCAAATCTGTTTGCTGAGTGCAAATTTTGAGATTTGAGGTTTGAGAGCAGTGTAAATTCAGATGGTACTCAAACTGTTTTTTGCGGTAGTGCGTTAAAAGTGTGTTTGAGAGCAGTGTAAATTCAGATGGTACTCAAACTGACCCGTATATGTATGCAAAGTCGAAAAAGTTTGAGAGCAGTGTAAATTCAGATGGTACTCAAACAAATCATAAGTAGCCGTGCCGATAGCTTCCGTTTGAGAGCAGTGTAAATTCAGATGGTACTCAAACGATATAATCAATGCGTCGGGGAATTCTTGAGTTTGAGAGCAGTGTAAATTCAGATGGTACTCAAACGATATGACAAGCCCCCATACAGCCTCTACAGTTTGAGAGCAGTGTAAATTCAGATGGTACTCAAACTGGCGAAGAATTCTTTAAAGTCTTATAAAGGTTTGAGAGCAGTGTAAATTCAGATGGTACTCAAACCATCGTAGCTTACGGAAACAAGCGGGCGCATGTTTGAGAGCAGTGTAAATTCAGATGGTACTCAAACTGCCGGTTCTCTTGATCGGTGTCACTCTCTGTTTGAGAGCAGTGTAAATTCAGATGGTACTCAAACTAACACACTTTAAAGCGCTGGGTGTCGAAGGTTTGAGAGCAGTGTAAATTCAGATGGTACTCAAACGTATGTATAATACTCTTGAAGTTGTAAACGGTTTGAGAGCAGTGTAAATTCAGATGGTACTCAAACAGCCTCTGCTCTTTTATATTGGGGGCTTAGTTTGAGAGCAGTGTAAATTCAGATGGTACTCAAACGCTATCGTGCAATAATTCAAGGATTTTTCCGTTTGAGAGCAGTGTAAATTCAGATGGTACTCAAACATGGCTTTTCAACCCCAAGACGCGGCAAGTGTTTGAGAGCAGTGTAAATTCAGATGGTACTCAAACTTAATATCTGGAGTAGTAACACTGATTATGAGTTTGAGAGCAGTGTAAATTCAGATGGTACTCAAACTAGGGGAGAGTGACAGTGGTGAGCAATAAGGTTTGAGAGCAGTGTAAATTCAGATGGTACTCAAACGACGGACAATCTTGTATGCTTGGGAGATTAGTTTGAGAGCAGTGTAAATTCAGATGGTACTCAAACCTTATTGTCGTTTCTATGTTAACGACCGCCGTTTGAGAGCAGTGTAAATTCAGATGGTACTCAAACCGGCTACATATCGGATTTGAAGCTGCAGGTGTTTGAGAGCAGTGTAAATTCAGATGGTACTCAAACGATATAACGAGCCCCCACACAGCTTCTACGTTTGAGAGCAGTGTAAATTCAGATGGTACTCAAACATTCATCCGAAATAGGTTCAATATGTTTTAGTTTGAGAGCAGTGTAAATTCAGATGGTACTCAAACGAGTCTTGCGGTAATGTATTTGACTTTATGGTTTGAGAGCAGTGTAAATTCAGATGGTACTCAAACCATGAAATTCCAGTTAAGAATCTTTACATAGTTTGAGAGCAGTGTAAATTCAGATGGTACTCAAACTGCTTGAATACCAGCAACAGCCGCAGTTATGTTTGAGAGCAGTGTAAATTCAGATGGTACTCAAACTATACTATTTTTCATTTCTTGCTGAGAAGAGTTTGAGAGCAGTGTAAATTCAGATGGTACTCAAACCTATATAGTGAAGTAAATACATGTGTTCTTGTTTGAGAGCAGTGTAAATTCAGATGGTACTCAAACTTTGCTGTCGAATGATATCACTCCGACTTTGGTTTGAGAGCAGTGTAAATTCAGATGGTACTCAAACTTCTGCCGCGCCCTGTTCGCCTAAGATGCGGTTTGAGAGCAGTGTAAATTCAGATGGTACTCAAACGCTATGACAGAGGCGGCGGGCAGCGGCAGTACCGATAGACCTGCAAACGGCGGTTCGAACGGCGGTGCAGCGGTTGCGAGAGCAATGGCTATGCCGTTTTTTTTGCTTTCGGCAAATATTTTTTATATTTTGCTATGGAAAAAAGAAAGAAAAGGTGCTATAATCACTCATATATCAGCGTATGATGCCTTTTGTGCCGATATCTCGCACTATGATCGCTATAATCGTGCGGTGATGCTCTCACCCCTGTTTGCCCGCAGCGGTTCAATACAGCCGTTCTCATTATCTTGCATATCTCGGTTGTGTGATTTCTCGGACACATTGAAAATATCAGATATATTTAATGTTTTTAGAAACAACTCAAGGATACATATTAAAGTGATTCTCCGCCGATCATGTATGTCAGTCGGGTTTCACTCTCCGAAAGGAAGCAATTTATGTCAAATGTACGCGCGCGGCGTCGTATATCGTCATTTCAGATAATAATTCTCGGCTTTGCCGGTGTAATACTTCTCGGAGCGCTGCTGCTCATGCTGCCGGTATCCACGCGCAGCGGTGTAGTGACTCCATTCACGGATGCGCTGTTTACATCTACCTCGGCGGTATGCGTAACCGGACTTGTTGTACGTGATACGGGCAGCTATTGGTCGACCTTCGGTCAATCGGTGATAATCCTATTGATACAGATTGGCGGACTCGGAGTAATTACGGTGGCGGCGGCGTTTTCGCTGCTATCCGGGCGAAAGATCTCGCTGCGGCAGCGCAGTACCATGCAGGATGCTATCTCTGCGCCGCAGGTGGGAGGCATCGTCCGGCTGACCCGCTTTGTAATCATCGGAACATTTACGGTCGAGCTTGTCGGTGCACTGCTGCTGATGCCGTCACTGTGTTCGCAATTCGGCGCGAGAGGGGTATGGATGTCGTTCTTTCATGCCATCTCTGCATTCTGCAATGCGGGATTTGATCTGTTCGGTCAGGTCGGCGCCGAGTATGTTTCGTTGACCGTATATGCATCGAGCGTGCCTGTAAATACCGTTATAATGCTGTTGATAGTCCTCGGCGGCCTCGGATTTTTGACATGGGAGGATATCTGCACTCATCGTTGGCGTGTGCATCGCTACCGCATGCAGAGCAAGGTCATTCTTACTGTCTCGGCAGTGCTCATATTCCTGCCCGCAGTGTTGTTTTTCTTCTGCGATTTTGCAGATAGACCGCTCGGTGAACGCATTCTTTGCTCACTCTTTCAATCGGTGACGGCGCGGACAGCCGGTTTTAATACAGCAGATCTTTCTGCAATGACCGGCGTTTCGCACGCCGTACTCATCGTGCTGATGCTGATTGGCGGCTCGCCCGGCTCGACTGCGGGCGGTATGAAAACGACCACCGCCGCCGTGCTGTTTGCAAACGCCACAGCCACCTTCTGTCAGCGTGAGAGCGCGCATTTCTTCGGTAGACGGATAGACAGTACCGTTGTTAAAAATGCGGCGACCATACTCATTATGTACGTTACACTCATGCTCGCGGGCGGCTGCGCTGTCAGCCTGATCGAGGATCTTCCGCTGTCGGCCTGCCTTTTTGAGACAGCATCGGCTGTCGGTACGGTCGGCGTTTCGCTCGGTATAACGCCGAGTCTCGGGCTTGCCTCGCATATGATCCTGATACTTCTTATGTTTCTCGGGCGCGTCGGCGGTCTTACCGTCATTTATGCCGCAATGTCAGGCAATGATACCTTTACCGCCAAGCTGCCTCAGGAGAAAATAATCGTGGGTTGATTGAGCCCGCCGCCGTAGGATTTTCGCATATGCCGGCGCTTGATGGCGTACGCTTTGCCGAAAGAACGGCATACCGCTCGGAATGGTGATGCTGCGGCATTGACGGATAGCTCAAAAAAATAAAACTGATAACTGATTGGAGATAAAACCGTGAAAAATGTACTGCTTATAGGGCTCGGACGCTTCGGAATGCATGTTGCCGCACATCTGTATGACCTCGGTCATCAGGTGATGGCGGTTGATACGGATGAGGACAGGGTAAACAAGGTGCTTCCGTTTGTAACAAACGCACAGATAGGAGACAGCACCGATGCCGATTTTCTTCGTTCACTCGGTGTGGATAATTACGATGTCTGCATAGTGACGATAGGCGGAAACTTTCAGAATTCGCTTGAAACTGCGTCGTTGCTGGGTGAGCTTGGCGCAAAAAAGGTCGTCGCGCGTGCCGAGCGTGATGTTCAGGCAAAATTTCTGCTCAGAAACGGCGCCGACGAGGTTGTTTATCCCGAAAAGCAGGTTGCTAAATGGACCGCCATCCGTTACACTGCAGATCATATTCTCGATTATATCGAGGTCGACGACAGCCACGGCATCTTCGAGGTCGATGTTCCTCCCGCATGGATCGGTAAGAGCGTAGGCGAGCTCGATATCAGACGCAAATTCGATATAAACATCATAGCCTTGCGACGCGGGGGAAAAACCGAGTTTTCGGTATCGCCGGACATGACTCTCGACGATGAATGCACGCTGCTTGTCATGGGCGAGCTGCGCGCACTGCAAAAGTGCTTTCGCATCTGAATAATCAAAAGCTTGGCTGCGCCGGAGCCGCCTGATGCTTTAAGAAGCGGTCGGTGCCTGCCGCTGAATTACGGTGCACGGGCATATAAGCCGGGCAAATGTGTTTTTATACTGATTAATAGGAGCTTTGCATGGGATATAAGGATATTATTTTCGAGGCAGCTGCTAAGGAGCAGGTGCTGTCGTGGATAACGGTCGTCGAGAATGGCGAGACATCGACGCTTTCGGTCTGCCCCGCGAGCAAAACGCTCGACTGCTATTCCGTGTCTAAGGTGTTTACCGTTACGGCGCTCGGACTGCTCTGCGACGACGGTATGCTGTCGACGGAGGAGCGTGTGGTAGATATCCTGCGCGACTTGCTGCCCGACGGCATGGATGAGCGGTGGGAGAGCGTGACCGTGGATGACGTTATCCGTCACAGATGGGGCATTGATCACGGCTTTCTCGATATCGATGTTGAGAACATTGAGGAATACGAGCGGCTGTACGGCACGCGCGACGACTTTCTGCGTATAGTGCTCTCCGCCCACCTGCCGCTCGAGGTAGGAAGCAAATATGTTTACAGTGACGCGGCATACTATCTGCTCTCGCGTATAATCACGGTGAAGACCGGAATCTCGCTTACCGAGCTGCTGCGCGAGCGGCTGTTTACTCCGATGCACTTTGAGGAGACGGCGTGGTCGTGCTGCCCGCTCGGCTTCGCGATGGGCGCTACGGGACTTTTCATCCGCAGCGCGGACATTGCAAAGCTCGGTCAGCTGTATATAGACGGAGGAGTTTACGGCGGCGAGAGGTATCTTTCGTCAGAGTGGTGCCGCACCGTGCTTGAGCGTGGCTATGAGCTTGAGTCGGTCGCGCCGAATGTTTACGCAAAGGGCGGAATGTACGGACAGATAATCATGATAAATACCGAGCGCAGACTGAGCGTAGCTTGGCTCGGCTATGACACCGACGGTTACTCCGAGCGGCTTCAGGCGCTTGTTCGCGGACTGTGACTGTCGCTGAGAAATGAAAAACAATACCCGGATCGCTCGTATATCGCAGCGGTCCGGGTATTGCTTTTTCTGAATTATGAGAGGTTGCCGATTATATCGTGCGTACCGCAGCGCAGCGGGCTTTACTTAGCCATTGCAGCGTTTAGAGCGCAGCGGATTATTTTCCGCTGTCGCCGTAGTTCGAGAGCACGCGGGCGGAGGGGTCGTTTACGTCGCAGCCCTCCCAGCTGCGGTTCGGCATCCAAAAGTCAACGACCATCTCGCTCTGACCGGGGTAGTACTTTTCAAATATCTCGCGGTAGAGCAGGGATTCCTTGGTGAACGGCTGCGCGTGGGTATACCTTTTGCGTCTGTGCTCAAATTCCTCATCGGTGTATTTTTCCTCTGCATACTCCTTGAGGTCGTCGACCATAGAATGACCGACGGCGTCGGAGAATGCCGCCTTTTCGCGCATGAGGATGCTCTCGGGCAGATAGTCGCCGACGAAAGCGCGGCGGAGCAGATACTTGCCCTTGCCGTAGGTGTTGAGCTTCTTCTGCGGGTCGATAGACATCACGTAGCGTACAAAGTCAAGGTCGCCGAACGGCACGCGCGCTTCGAGCGAGCAGGAGGAGATGCAGCGGTCTGCGCGGAGAACGTCGTACATATGCAGTTCGCGTATGCGCTTTTCGGACTCGCGCTGAAATTCCTCGGCGGACGGGGCAAAGTCGGTATACTTATAGCCGAACAGCTCGTCCGAGATCTCGCCGGTGAGCAGCACGCGTATGTCGGTGTTCTCGTGTATCCAGCGGCAGAGCAGATACATACCCATGCTTGCGCGAATGGTGGTTATATCATATGTGCCGAGGATGCGGATGACCGTCTCGAGCGAATCGAGTACCTGCTGACGTGTCATAATGACCTCTGTGTGCTCGGAACCGATATATTCCGCAACCTGACGGGCATAGCCGAGGTCGATAGCGTCGATGTCCATACCGATCGCAAAGGTGCGTATGGGCTTCTCAGAGCGCTTGGCGGCGATAGAGCAGACGAGCGATGAATCGAGTCCGCCGGAGAGGAGAAAGCCGACCTTTGCGTCCGCGACGAGGCGCTTTTCAACTCCCGCGACGAGCTTGTTGTGAATGTTGACGCATATCTCGTCCAGGTCGTCCGTGCAGAAGTGCTTGACATGGCTCATGTCCGCATAGCACCGGAACTCGCCGTCCTTCCAGTAGTGACCGGGCGGGAATGGCATGATGCGCTCGCATAGACTGACGAGGTTCTTAGGCTCGCTCGCGAATACGGGCGCACCGGAGGCTGAATAGCCGTAGTAGAGAGGGCGGATGCCGATGGGGTCGCGAGCCGCGATGTATTCGTCATGCTCCGCATCGTAGATTATAAGCGCAAATTCCGCGTCGAGCTTAGCGAACATATCCGTGCCGTACTCGCGATACATCGGAAGCAGTATTTCGCAGTCCGAGCCGCTGACAAATGTATATTTTTTGCTCAGCTGCTCGCGCATGCGCTCAAAGCCGTATATCTCGCCGTTGCAGACGCAGTAGCTGCCGTCAAGCTCGAACGGCTGCATTCCCGTAGAATCAAGACCCATTATCGCGAGACGGTGAAAGCCGAGCAGACCGTCTCCGGTGTCTATTATGCGCGAGTCGTCCGGACCGCGCGATATCGTTTCGTCAAAGCCCGCCTTAAAATCGGAAAAGGCGACGCCGCCTGCACAGTAGCCCATTATCGAACACATATCAGTACCTCATCATGTACAATAATTCAGCATTCGATAGGGCAAGTGCTGTACCTCGCGGTGCCACCTATCTTCTTTCTCTCACCTACTGCGGCTTCATGCCTTATAGGCTGCCGCTGTAACGGGCGGTTCCCGACGCACCTACTCGGCTCTGTACTCGCGCAGCCGTTTTACAGATGCGTGAATACTATGATGCTTTTCGGATTGCAGCTTGCGCGGTGTTATTCGCACATCCTCCGCCGCATGGCTCTCACCGTCCCATGCTCGCTGTGGGTAAGCATATGTGTTACTTCTCCGCGCTCAGGCGCTTTTGATATTCTTTTTATCAATGCATGCCGGCATTAAGCGGCATTTTACCGATCCGCCGAATTGCCTCGCCGTTCCGAGACTGTACACAAAAGGCGATCGGGCAAGGATCAGCGGTATGTGGGGACAGAGCGGCGTTTGTGCTCGCTCGCACCGTGCATACGCTCTATTGTGGCTATAACCTCATCCGAGGCTACGCCGGTAAGCAGATAGCGGTCGAGCGCCGCATAGCTGATACCCGTCTCCGTTTCGTCTGTCTGTCCGTCGAAAAGTCCTGCCGAGGGCGCCTTGGTAATAACGCACTCCGGACAGCCGAGATAACGCAGGAACGCATAGATCTCTGTGACGGTAAGATCGGCAATGGGGTTGAAGTCATACGCACCGTCGCCCCACTTCGTAAAGTAGCCGAGATAAGCCTCGCTGCGGTTGCCCGTACCGGCGACAAGACGGTTTTCGCTTGCCGCAACGGCGTACAGCGTCGTCATACGCAGGCGGGGATTTATGTTCGCGCTTCCCATATCGGACAGCTCGGTAACTCCGGAGAGCGCCGCAGTCATTGCCTCCTTGACCGGCGAAAGGTCTATCTCGCGCGTTTCGATGCCGAAGTGTGTCGCGACGGTCAGACCGTCGTCGCGGTCGAGACCGAAATTGCGCTTTGATGCGCAGGGCATTATAATTCCGACGGTATTGTCGCACGCCGCCTTGCACAGTGCGCCGACGAGTGCGCTGTCCTTGCCGCCGCTGTTTCCGTAAACGATGCCGCTCGCGCCCGAATCACGCAGCACGCCGCGTATGAATTCAACGCGATCTTCAAGCTCTTTTTTATAATCACGCATGATCATTTCCTCCTATACCGAAATCCGGCATATCCCCGCGCCCGACATGCGGACGCGGAAATACGCGTTTGCTTTTACCCGGCTTATCTGACTCCGAAGAGCAGATCTCCGTAGGTGGGGAAGGGCCAATATTTCTTAGCCGTCAGTGTCTCAGCCTCATCGCATGCGACTCTCAGCTCTGCCATCTTCTGCAGGATAACATCGCGGATAACGAATGCGGAATCGGTGACATCGTCTATTGCGCGCAGACGGATGAGCGAGGACTCGAGTGCGGAAACGGAAGCGTCGATGGAATCCTCGAGTGAGGAGAGTGTTTTCAGCTTTTCCTTCTCGTACTTGCCGGACAGTTCGGGAACAACGACGAGCTTTGCTCCGAGCGACTCGGCTACCGATGCGGAATATGCCTCGATAGCGGGCAGGATGAGCTTTCTCGTCATATCTATCATGGTCATTGCCTCGATAGTTACCGTCTTGCAGTAGTTCTCGAGGGTTATCTCGTAGCGCGAGCGGATCTCGGATTCACTCATTACCTTGTGTGAGACGAGCAGGTCGGTGTTCTTCTTTTCGAGAATAACGGGGAGAACATCGGGAGTGGTGCGGAGGTTGAGCAGACCGCGAACCTCTGTCGCCTCCTTTATCCAGCTCTCGTCGTAGCCGTTTCCGTTGAAGATGATGCGCTTGTGCTCGCGAATAACACGGCGGATAAGGTCATGCAGCGCGGTGTTGAAGTCCTCTGCGCCCTCAAGCGCATCTGCATACTGGCGCAGCGACTCTGCGACTGCGGTATTGAGCATGATGTTGGTGCATGCGATGCTGTTCGAGGAGCCGAGCATACGAAACTCGAACTTGTTGCCCGTGAATGCAAAGGGAGAGGTACGGTTACGGTCGGTGGTGTCGCGCGGGAATTTAGGCAGCACCTTTACTCCGAGCTTCATTACCGTCTTTTCCGCGCCCTCGTAAGGCTTGTCCTCCTCGAGCGCCTCGAGAACGGCAGTCAGCTCGTCGCCGAGGAACATCGAAACTACTGCGGGAGGCGCCTCGTTAGCGCCGAGACGGTGGTCATTGCCCGCGGTAGCGACCGCGAGACGGAGCAGACCCTGGTAGTCGTCTACTGCCTGAATTACTGCGCAGAGGAATACGAGGAACTGTGCATTGTCATGCGGGGTATCGCCGGGGGTAAGCAGGTTAACTCCGGTGTTCGTAGCTATCGACCAGTTGTTGTGCTTACCGCTGCCGTTTACGCCCGCAAAGGGCTTCTCGTGCAGCAGGCAGACGAGCCCGTGACGGGACGCGACCTTCTGCATTATCTCCATTGTCAGCTGGTTGTGGTCGGTTGCAATGTTTGTAGTGGAATAGATAGGCGCAAGCTCATGCTGTGCGGGTGCGACCTCGTTGTGCTCGGTCTTTGCGAGAATTCCGAGCTTCCAGAGCTCCTTGTTAAGATCAGCCATGTATTCGGCAACTCTCGGCTTGATAGCGCCGAAATAATGGTCGTCAAGCTCCTGACCCTTAGGCGGCTTTGCACCGAAAAGCGTTCTGCCGCAGAACTCGAGGTCGGGACGCTTCTCGTACATTTCCTTATCTACAAGGAAGTATTCCTGCTCGGGTCCTACCGAGGTGCGAACACAGGTCGCGTCGGTGTTGCCGAACAGCTTGAGTATACGCATAGCCTGCTTGTTCAGCGCTTGCATGGAGCGAAGAAGAGGAGTCTTTTTATCGAGCGCCTCGCCGCTGTAAGAGCAGAATGCAGTCGGAATGCAGAGCGTCTTATCCTTTACGAATGCATAGGAGGTCGGGTCCCATGCGGTGTAGCCGCGCGCCTCAAAGGTCGCACGCAGACCGCCGGAGGGGAAGGACGAAGCGTCCGGCTCGCCCTTGATGAGCTCTTTACCCGAAAACTCCATGATTATGCCGCCGTCGGGAGACGGGGTGATAAAGCTGTCGTGTTTTTCTGCCGTGATTCCGGTCAGAGGCTGGAACCAATGGGTAAAGTGCGTTGCGCCCTTTTCGATCGCCCAGTCCTTCATAGCCTCCGCAACTGCGTTTGCAACGTCGGTTTCAAGCTTGGCGCCATCGTCGATCGTCTTTTTCAGCGAATTGTAGACATCAGAAGGCAGCATTGCCTTCATTACTCTGTCGTCGAAAACCATCGAGCCGAAATATTCGTTTACCTTTTCCATTGTTCCTTCCTCCTTGGTGCAGGTCATAGCGGCATCGCCGCCCGACCTATATTAAATTATGAAGATACACCGCAGCGCCGGAGCGCACGGAGCATCATATCATCTTCATCAGCCAGCCGTCGGGGCTGTCCATCTTTCCGCTGCGGATATCGCTCATCACATCGGATATTCTGCTGATGATCGAGCCTTCTCCTACGCTGTTGAAGGTGTAGGTGCGGTCGGATGCTGTGATAGTGCCTACCGGAGATACGACTGCTGCGGTTCCGCAGAGTGCGCATTCCTTCATATCGGCAAGCTCCTCGAGCGCTATCTTGCGTTCCTCTACATTCATACCCAGTCTGTCGCGGCAGATCTCAACGATCGAGCGGCGGGTGATAGACGGGAGAATGGTATTCGAGCGAGGCGTTACAAGAGAGCCGTCCTTCGAGATGAATATAATGTTTGCTCCGCCGGTCTCCTCGATGTAGGTTCTGGTCAGCGGATCGAGATAGAGGTTCTCGTCGTAGCCCTGCTCGTGTGCCTCAACGATGGGATAGAGGCTCATTGCGTAGTTAAGACCCGCCTTGATGTGACCGGTTCCGACAGGGGCAGCACGGTCGTAGTCGCTTATGCGCAGGTTTAGGGGCTTAACACCGCCTGCAAAATAGTTGCCTACGGGGCTTACAAAGATACGGAATTCAAACTCTGTTGCGGGCTTTACTCCGAGAACCGGATCGGTACCGAAGATAAGCGGACGAACATAGAGTGAACCGCCGCTCTCAAAGCTCGGAACATAGTCTGCGTTTGCCTTAACGACCTTTCTAACCGCGTCGGTAAACATGCCGGCGGGCAGCGGCGGGATAACCATTCTCTTGCAGGACTGCTCGAGACGCTTCTCGTTCTGGTCGGGACGGAAGCAAACAATGCTGCCGTCGTCAAGACGGTATGCCTTGAGTCCCTCAAAGCAGGTCTGTGCATAGTGCAGCACGCATGCGCACTCGTTTAATAGAATGCTCGAGGAGTGGGTAAGTCTGCCGCGGTGCCACTTTCCGTCCTTGTATCTTGCCACAAAACGGTAGGGTGTCTTTCTGTAAGCAAAGCCTTTGATATCTTCTGTCATTTTTACTCGCCTCTTTCTTGAAATTTGTTTGCTTTTTTGTGCTTGTAAAGTAAGAAGGCAACGATACCTTCTCTCATGGAAAAGACATCATTGCCTTGTTGTGCATATTATAATCCCACACTCGCGTTTTGTCAACCCTTTTTTTAAAAAAATGCAATTTATTTTTTGCAGCGCTTCACCACCTTGCCAAAAACTTCATTTTTAATTATATAAACAGGATCTAAATGAATTTTGCGGGTTGACACGAATCACAAAAACGATGTTTTTTGAGTAAAAGATATTGACAAGCGCGCCACGGCGTGCTATAATTTAGCGCAGTGAGCAATGGCGTTCACCACCCGCAGGGACAGTGTCCCCTCGGGCGGTGGACGCCTTTAACTTTTTAGGGGGTAGTTGTATGAAGCTTGAAGGACAGGTGAGGATCCCGTCGGGCTGCGCCATTGCTGCGGTAATATCACGCGAGGGCAGGCGTATGACCGGAGAGAAGATTATCGAGGGTATGATACCCATGCACGACCGCTCGAACGGACTCGGCGGAGGCTTTGCAGGCTACGGCATTTATCCCGAATATAAGGAATTCTATGCGCTGCATATATTCTTCGATTCCGAGCATGTGCGCAAGGAGTGTGAGCAGCTGCTGCGCGAGCGGTTCGAGATCGTCAAGGCGGAGAACATTCCTATAAGAAAAACACCCGCGATAACCGACGTTCCGCTTATCTGGCGCTATTTTGTCGCTCCGCTTGCGAGTATTCTCTCGCGTCTGCAGCTCGACGAAAAGGAATATGTCGCGCGCACGGTGATGCACATCAATGTAGCGCTCAAGGGGGCATATGTTTTCTCGAGCGGAAAGAATATGGGCGCGTTCAAGGCGGTTGGTTTTCCCGAGGATGTCGGTTACTTCTACCGTCTCGACGAATATGAGGGCTATTCGTGGACGGCGCACGGCAGATATCCGACAAATACCCCCGGTTGGTGGGGCGGGGCACATCCGTTTGCGCTGCTCGACTATTCGGTGGTGCATAACGGCGAAATTTCTTCTTACGATGCAAACCGCAGATACATCGAGATGTTCGGCTACAAGTGCACGCTGCAGACAGATACCGAGGTTATCACCTATATTGCGGATTATCTGCTGCGCAGGCAGGGATTGAGCGAGGAGGAGCTTGCCTCGGTCATTGCCGCGCCGTTCTGGAGCACGATAGAGCGGCTGCCGGAGCAGCGCCGCAGAGAGCTTGAATACCTGAGAAAAATATATCCGAGCCTGCTCATCACCGGGCCGTTCTCTATAGTCCTCGGCTTTACAGGCGGACTTATGGCGCTCGGCGACCGTCTCAAGCTTCGCTCGATGGTGGTGGCGGATAAGGACGACCTTACCTACATTGCAAGCGAGGAGGCTGCCATCAGACGTATGGAGCCGGATGCGGAGAACATTCGCATGCCCGCAGGCGGCGAGGCTGTTATCATTAAGCTGAAGGAGGGGACGTTCTGATGAATCCCATTTACATAGCACCAGAATTTGAGATAATACGCGACCCGAGCCGCTGCACCGTCTGCCGTATATGCGAAAAGCAGTGCTCCGGCGGCGTTCATCGCTATGACGAAAAGCGCGGCGTGATGGTATGCGATGAGAGCCGCTGCGTCAACTGCAAGCGCTGTGTAAGCTATTGCCCGACTCATGCGTTGAAGATAGTTAAAAATCCCGATACCATCCGCGAGAACGCCGGATGGAGCGATCAGGTCGTTCGTGAGGTATATAAGCAGGCGAGCAGCGGTGGGGTGCTGCTCTCGTCGATGGGCAGCCCGAAGCAGCTCCCCGTATACTGGGACAGGATACTCATCAATGCTTCTCAGGTCACGAACCCTCCGATAGACCCGCTGCGCGAGCCGATGGAGACGCGCGTTTTTCTCGGTAAGAAGCCGGATCATATCGAGCGCGATGCGGAGGGACACATCATACCGTCGCTCGCGCCGCAGCTCGAGCTCGAGCTGCCGGTCATGTTCTCCGCTATGAGCTACGGCTCGATAAGCTACAACGCACACGAGAGTCTGGCGCGTGCTGCGCGTGAGCTCGGTATCTGCTATAATACCGGAGAGGGCGGACTGCATGAGGACTTTTACGAGTACGGTCCGAACACCGTCGTTCAGGTCGCGTCGGGTCGCTTCGGCGTTCACGAGGGCTACCTCAGCGCGGGCGCGGCTATCGAGATAAAGATGGGACAGGGTGCAAAGCCCGGTATCGGCGGACATCTGCCGGGTTCTAAAATAATCGGCGATGTCTCGAAAACGAGAATGATACCGGAGGGCTCGGATGCGATATCCCCAGCGCCGCATCACGACATCTATTCGATCGAGGATCTGCGCCAGCTCGTATATTCGCTCAAGGAGGCTACCGAGTACAAAAAGCCGGTCATAGTCAAGGTCGCTGCGGTGCATAATATCGCGGCTATAGCGAGCGGTATTGCACGCAGCGGTGCCGATATCATCGCGATAGACGGCTTCCGCGGCGGTACGGGCGCTGCGCCCACGCGGATACGCGATAATGTCGGTATTCCGATCGAGCTTGCGCTTGCCGCTGTCGACTCGCGTCTGCGCGATGAGGGTATAAGAGGAAATGTATCGCTTGTCGCGGGAGGTTCGATACGTTCGGCGGCCGATGTTGTCAAGGCGGTCGCGCTCGGCGCGGATGCCTGCTATATTGCAACGGCTGCGCTGCTCGCGCTCGGCTGCCATCTTTGCCGCAACTGTCAGAGCGGGCTCTGCAATTGGGGGATCGCAACTCAGCGTCCCGAGCTTGTCCGCCGTCTCGACCCCGATGAGGGCGCAGAACGGCTCGTAAATCTCATGAGCGCATGGAAGCATGAGATAAAGGAGCTGATGGGCGGCATGGGCATAAACTCCATCGAGGCGCTTCGCGGCAACAGACTTATGCTTCGCGGCGTAGGGATGAACGAAAAGGAGCTTTCCATTCTCGGCATCGGTCACGCGGGCGAATGACGCGGCAAATAAAAAAATCATCCGTTTTATAAAAAATAAGTAGAAAAGCATAAAGCAGTGTGGTATAATATGAGAGTAAAAGAAAAAATAGAGGTTATAAATGCGGCAGAACTCGACTATCGCGCACTGAACGAACGGATCAGGCAGTGTGGCAGCGCAAGGATAAATGCATGTCTCGGTCAGCGCTTTATCGCCTCGGGAATGCGCGAGGGAGAGATAGAGATCCACGGTACACCCGGCAACGCTCTCGGCGCGTATCTTGCGGGAGCGAGCATTACCGTATACGGCAATGCTCAGGATGCGGTCGGCGATACTATGAATGACGGACGTATAATCGTTCACGGCGGCATAGGCGATGCCGCGGGATATGCGATGCGCGGCGGCGAGATAATCGTTCGCGGTGATGCGGGCTATCGCGTCGGCATACACATGAAGGAATACCGCGAGAAGTGCCCCGCCATCGTTATCGGAGGTGTGTGCGGCAGCTTTCTCGGCGAATATCAGGCGGGCGGCAGAATAGTCGTGCTCGGTCTTGACCGCGGTCAGCGTCCGATAGTCGGAAATTTTCCCTGCACGGGAATGCACGGCGGAAAGATGCTGCTGCGCGGCGATGCTTCGGATATCAGATTCCCGCTCGGTGTCTCTGCGTCTGCGGCATCCGAGAAGGATATGAGCGAGATAATGCCGCTGCTGCGGATGTTCAGTGAGTCGTTTGATCGCCCGCTCGACGAGATCCTCGCGCCGGGCTTTACCGTTGTAACGCCGAATTCGAGCAACCCGTATAAGCAGATGTATGTTGCAAACTGAGCGTGCATCGACCGTGCCTGTGTCGGTACGGGCTGTGCAGGCGATAAAAGAAAAGCAGACTGTGAAAGGAAGCAGGCAGATATGAATTATTCCGCCAATGAGGTAATGCAGTATGTCAGAGAGGAGGATGTAAAATTCATCCGAATGGCATTCTGCGATATATACGGCAAACAGAAAAATATTTCGATAATGCCGGATGAGCTCGATCGTGCCTTCGATTACGGTATAGCCATCGATGCTTCGTCCATTGCGGGCTTCGGCGATGTTGTTCATTCCGATCTTATGCTGCATCCCGACCCCGCTACGCTCTCGGTGCTCCCGTGGAGGCCGGAGCACGGCAGAGTCGTCCGCATGTTCTGCTCGGTCTGCTATCCGGACGGGAGACCGTTCGAAAGCGATTGCAGAAGTATTCTTGCCGAGGCTGAGCGCGAGGCGGAGCGGGCGGGCTATTCCTTTGCTTTCGGAGCGGAGATGGAGTTTTACCTCTTCAAGCTCGACGAGCACGGAGAGCCGACCCGTATTCCATACGACAATGCAGGCTATATGGATATCGCTCCCGAGGATAAGGGGGAGAACGTCCGCCGCGAAATATGCCTGACGCTCGAGCAGATGGGTATAAAGCCGGAGAGCTCGCACCATGAGCAGGGACCCGGACAGAACGAGATAGATTTTCGTTATTCGAGTCCGCTGCGCGCGGGAGATGATGCTGTTACCTTCAAGGCGGTAGTCGGAACGGTCGCTGCCCGCAGCGGACTCACGGCGGATTTCGGCCCGCGTCCTCTTCCGGAGCAT
The DNA here is from genome assembly GCA_900545935.1 of uncultured Eubacteriales bacterium. Taxonomy (GTDB): domain Bacteria; phylum Bacillota; class Clostridia; order Oscillospirales; family CAG-272; genus UMGS911. Next base: position 4,927 of record URAP01000008.1, on the reverse strand, counting down.
CCCGGCAACGGCATGCATATAAATTTCAGCATCCGCAGCGGCGGCGGAGATGATGTTATGGGCTCGGCTATTGCCGGGCTGCTCGAGCATATCGGTGAGCTTTCGCTCTTCCTCTGCGGAACAGAGCAGTCGTATGAGCGACTCGGACATTTTAAGTCGCCGAGGTATATTTCGTGGTCGCATGAGAATCGCTCGCAGCTTATTCGCATTCCCGCCGCTCAGGGCGAATACCGCAGGGCAGAGTTGCGCTCACCCGACCCGCTCTGCAATCCGTATCTTGCATACGCGCTTATCATACGCGCCTGCCTCGACGGTATTACGCGTTCGCTTCCGCTTCCGCCGGAGTGTGATCGCAATATGCTTGAGGAGGAAAGTGATGTGGCGCGTCTGCCCGCATCGCTCGGAGAAGCGAAAAAGATCGCCGGGGAGAGCGAATTTCTGCGCAGTGTGCTGCCGCAGACCGTTATTGAGGCGTATCTCGGTTGAGTTGACGATGTATTGTGCCGACTTAGCTACGCTTGATCGTACCGACTGAGCTACACTCAATTGCAGTGGTGAGCTATGCGCGGATTTTCGGCACTGACTGTGCCGAATTGCGCCGTCGGAGTACCGTAAGGCACCGCACAGACCGTACATGTGTAATTAACATTACCGAAGGGGGGATCATATGGAGATGAACGAGCGCAGATGCCGTGCGCTGCTTGTCTCATCGTCGGAAAAATTCGACGGTGGTATGATCCCGCTGCTTGACGGACACGGCTTTTCGGTGAAAAAGGTAAAGAGCTGCTCGGAGGCGCGACGCGCGTCGGTAGAGGAAAGCTTTGATCTTATCGTTATCAACACACCGCTCCCGGATGAGTTCGGCAGCGGACTTGCGGAGGATATCGCGACCGGCAGCGGCTCCGGTGTTCTGCTGCTGACAAAGGCCGAGCATTACCCGGAGCTGTGCTCGGCGCTCTGCCCGTGCGGAGTTCTCGTAATGCAGAAGCCGACAAGCGCCGCGGCAATATCACAGTCTGTGGTGCTGCTGCGCGCGACGCGTGAGCGGCTGCGACGGATGGAGCAGCGCGCGGCTACGGTCGAGGAAAAGATGGAGGAGATACGTATTGTCGGCAGGGCAAAGCTGCTGCTTATCGAAAAGCTGAAAATGACCGAGCCGGATGCGCACAGATATATCGAAAAGACCGCGATGGACCGCTGTATTTCAAAGCGTGCCGTTGCGGAATCCATTATTAAAACCTATGTATAAGCGGAGGCTGTCTGTACGGACTTCGCTATCGGATTGTAAAACGGCATTTCGCCGTCGTGACCGGAAGCACGGCGTATGCTGCTCTTTGCTCGGCATCTGCACGGCACATGGATAGAGTATATTTAAGTAAAATAAAGTGAGGGTGATATCATGACAAAGTACATTTTCGTAACAGGCGGCGTTGTTTCGGGCCTCGGAAAGGGAATCACCGCAGCATCGCTCGGCAGACTGCTCAAAACTCGCGGGCTGCGTGTCGCGGCGCAAAAGCTCGACCCGTACATAAATGTCGACCCGGGGACGATGAGCCCGTATCAGCACGGCGAGGTCTATGTCACCGAGGACGGCGCGGAGACCGACCTTGATCTCGGACACTATGAGCGCTTTGTCGACGAGGATCTTAACCGTTTTTCCAACCTTACCACCGGTAAGGTCTACTGGAATGTTCTGAACAAGGAGCGCCGCGGCGAATATCTCGGCTCTACCGTTCAGGTCATACCGCATATCACGAACGAGATAAAGGATTTTGTCTATCGCGTGGGTAAGCAGACCGACGCGGACGTGGTAATCACCGAAATAGGCGGAACCATCGGCGATATTGAGTCTCAGCCCTTCCTTGAAGCGGTGCGTCAGATATCGCTCGAGGTCGGACGTGAGAACAGTCTGTTCATTCATGTAACACTCGTTCCGTTCCTCAGCGGATCGGATGAGCATAAATCCAAGCCCACTCAGCACTCGGTCAAGGAACTGCAGGGCATGGGAATCAACCCGAATATCATCGTCTTGCGCTGCGATCAGCCGCTTGAGGACAGCATATTTAAGAAGATATCGCTCTTCTGCAATGTTCGTCCGGACTGCGTTATCGAAAATCTCACCCTGCCGTGTCTATATGAGGCGCCTCTTATGCTCGAGTCTGCTCATTTCTCTGATGTCGTCTGCCGCGAGCTCGGCATAGATGCGCCTGCTCCCGCGCTCGATGAGTGGAGATCAATGGTCGACAACATAAAGTCTGCCGAGAGGGAGGTCACTATCGGACTTGTCGGCAAATACGTCGCGCTGCACGACGCATATCTCTCGGTTGCCGAGGCGCTGCGTCATGCGGGCTATGCGCTCGGAGCAAAGGTCGATATCAAGTGGATAGATTCCGAGCCGCTGTGTGACGCAAATGCGGACGAGCTGCTCGGCGGGCTTGACGGTATCATAGTTCCCGGCGGCTTCGGCGGACGCGGCGTTGAGGGTATGATTTGTGCGGCAAGGTTTGCCCGCGAGAACGCTTTGCCTTACTTCGGTATCTGTCTCGGTATGCAGATCGCCGTTATCGAATACGCACGCAATGTCCTCGGTATTTCCGATGCCAATTCCGGCGAGTTCGACGAGCTCTGCGCGCATAAGGTCATTGACTTCATGCCCGGACAGAGTGACGATGTGGACAAGGGAGGCACACTGCGCCTCGGCGCATATCCCTGCGTTATACGTCGCGGAACAACGATGGAACGCTGCTACGGCACACGTGAGATATCCGAGCGTCATCGCCATCGTTACGAGTTCAACAATGAGTATCGTGAGGCGCTCGAGGGCGCGGGACTCTGCCTCTCCGGACTTTCGCCCGACGGAAGACTCGTTGAGACTGTCGAGCTTAACGACCGTGATTTCTATGTAGGTGTGCAGTATCACCCGGAATTCAAATCCCGTCCCGATAGGGCTCATCCGCTTTTTCGCGGCTTTATCGACGCATCGCTCAAGAAGCATGAGAGTAGATAATGACTGCTGCATTATTTTCGGTGTAAGCTGTTTTCGGTGTATGCTATCTTATATTTGCGGCTGAGCTTGCCGTAAAAACAACATAGTAATCTTTTTTGCCCCGGAAAACTTTTCTTCCGGGGCAAAAAATCTTTCCGGAGCCGTTGACGAAATCGTAAAATGTGATATAATATAATTGTATCTCTGTGCGGGAACACAGTCGTTTTATGTCGAATGTAATGCCCGTACGGATGTTGAACATGAGTGATGCGGTCGGCACAGACCGCTACCGCGCTGCGGAATTTTTATTTTTACAGGAGCAGGTATGGCACAGCAGACAGTTCTGATTCTTGATTTCGGCGGGCAGTATAAGGAGCTTATCGCCCGCAGAGTACGTGAATGCAATGTTTATTCGGTCGTTAAGCCCGGCGACCGCATTACGGTGGAGCAGATCCTCGAGATCGGACCAATCGGAATTATTCTCACCGGCGGTCCGAACAGTGTTTATGAGGACGGCTCTCCACGCTGTGATAAAAACATTTTTAAGCTCGGTATACCGATCCTCGGTATATGCTACGGCGTTCAGCTGCTCGCGTGGTCATGCGGCGGCACCGTTGCGCCCTGCCTCGTCAGCGAGTACGGTAAGACGGCAATGCGTGTAGATACCGGCTCTAATCTGTTCAAGGGTCTGAACGCGGCGCAGATCGGACTTATGAGCCATACCGATCAGATAGTCAAGCTGCCTGAGGGATTTCGTTCGGTCGCCTGCACCGACAACTGTCCGAATGCGGCGATTGAAAACAAGGCTAACCGCCTTTACGGTATGCAGTTCCATCCCGAGGTCGAGAGCACCTCGCGCGGAACCGACATGATCCATAACTTCCTCTATCGCGTATGCGGCGCGGAAGGAGACTATGATCTGCATAATCTTCAGGAGCAGCTTATTCGCGATATTCGTGATCAGGTGGGAGACAAGCACGTACTGCTCGCACTCTCCGGCGGAGTGGATTCCTCCGTTTGTGCGGCGCTGCTTTCGCGCGCTATTCCCGGACAGCTGCACTGCGTTTTCGTTGACCACGGTCTGATGAGAAAGAATGAGGGAGACGATGTAGAGGCGGCATTTTCGGGTCGCGACCTCCACTTTATCCGCGTAAATGCCGGCGAGCGCTTCCTTGCTGCTCTGCGCGGCATCACCGATCCGGAGCAGAAGAGAAAGATAATAGGCGCAGAGTTTGTCAAGGTGTTCGAGGAGGAGACGGAAAAGCTCCCCGATAATGTTGCATTCCTTGCTCAGGGCACTATCTACCCCGACGTTATCGAGTCGGGCGGAAGCAAGGCTGCTACCATCAAGAGCCACCACAATGTAGGCGGTCTGCCCGATAATATGAAGTTTACCGGACTTGTCGAGCCTCTTCGCGGTCTGTTCAAGGATGAGGTGCGTGCGCTCGGTCGTCAGCTCGGTCTTGCGCGCTCCTATGTCGACCGTCAGCCGTTCCCGGGTCCCGGACTCGGCGTTCGTATCATCGGAGAGATAACCGCAGAGAAGATAGCAATTCTTCAGAATGCAGACGCTATCTTCCGCGAGGAGATATTAAAGCACAGAGTCAAGGCAGATCAGTATTTCGCTGTTCTTACCGATACGCGCTCGGTCGGTGTTGTTGGCGATTTCCGCACCTACGATTATACCATTGCGCTCCGCGCTGTTCGTACTTCCGACTTTATGACCTGTGAGTATACGCCTATTTCTCATAAGATACTCGGAACCATTTCCGCCCGTATCTGCAATGAGGTAAGGGGTGCCGGCCGCGTAGTTTACGATATTACAGGTAAGCCTCCGGCAACTATCGAATGGTGCTGAGCGCTGCTTGACAGCACGGATTTATTCCGCTGCCGCGGGTAATTTGCAATAGTCTGCAATTTATAGACCGTTTAACGGCGGGG
>URAP01000007.1 GCA_900545935.1 uncultured Eubacteriales bacterium | reverse complement strand
CGGCTTCGAGCCGCCGCTCCATCTCGTCAAGGCTCACGCCGCCGAGTACGAGCGGCAGCAGGATGTTGTCGCGTACCGAAAAGGTATCGAGCAGATTGAAATCCTGAAAGACAAAGCCGAGATTGTCGCGGCGGAATGCGGCAAGCTCCCGCTCGCTGACATCCGCAAGGTCCTTTCCGTCGAGCAGCACCCTGCCGCCCGTCGGCTCGTCAAGCGAGGCGAGAATGTTGAGCAGGGTCGTTTTTCCCGAGCCCGATTCGCCCATTATCGCTACATATTCGCCCGCATCTACGGCAAAGTTCACACCGCGCAGCGCACGGACGGTGCTGCCGCCCGAACGGTTTGTGTATTCCTTTTCAAGTCCTATCACTTCCAAAACAGTCATATCATCTGTCCTCCATGAATTATTACACCGTAATGATACCACTGCCTGGCGCGAATCGAAATCTATTTCGGTGACAATTCCCGCGCCGTATGTGACAGTTTTGTCACCCATGCTGCAATTATATCAAATGACAGTGGGGCTGTCAATATCGGGCGGGAGATGCGGCGGGGAATGCGACAGGAAAACGCGAAAGGGCGGCGCAGCAAAGCCGCACCGCCCCCCCTCAAAGCAAGGAGCATGAGTATGTTATTCGGTGATTTCAAATTCGATTATAGCATCGAAATAAATATAGCCTTCGTGCTCGTCATATGTACCGCTATACTTATCCATTGACGTTATATTTCTGCTATAGCTAACTTGTCCTGTCATAGCTATAGGTACGACATCGCCGATTGAAAAATTACGAAGATACGTGAAAACATTTTTGCGAACAACAACAATATTGGAATTCTCCTGACCGACAGTTTCCTGAACCTTATCCTTCCACTCAAAAGAATATGAGTCATTATAATCAAGCACTGTAGGTTCTATTAACCCCTTTTCCGTATCATCTGTAGAAGAATCAATTAGCTTTTTACTTATGGTGATTCTATAGACCTTGCCTTTATTTGAATCATCCTTTATCAGCTTGTTCGTTTCTTCATCGACCCTGCTGCTTCCGTTTTCGTCACTTAAGTTCATGTATCCGTCATACGAATACACAGGCACGCCGTTAACCGATACGGTATTATATGCAGGATTTATCGACGGGTTTTCACCGCCGTCATTGCTGCCCGAATCGGTCGACGGTGTCTCTCCGCTCTCGGTATCTGCTTTCGTTTCGGTCAATGTGTTATCCTCGGTATAATGAGCATCACCCGAATTTACCGTTTCACAAGCCACACCGACTAAGAGTACAAGCAGCGCCGACAAGACCGCATTCAGTGTACGGAAAGTCTTGAGTTTTCCGCCTTTATTGTTTTCGTTTGTTTTTCTCATTAAAGTACGTCTCCGTATAATTTATTGTAGGCGCGGGCAGCAAGCCGCACCGCCCCTCAAAGCAAGGAGCATGAGTATGTTATTCGGCGATCTCAAATTCGATTATAGCGTCGAAATTGACCCAACCTTCGTGCCCATCATATGTACCGTTATACTTATCCATTGACGTAGTACTACTGTTATATCTTACTTCTCCCCACATAGATACCGGTACAATGTCGCCGATTGAATAGTCACGGAGATATTTAAGAATTCCTCCCGAATAATGAATAACTCCGTCGGAATCCTTCCATCCGCCGTTTGAGCCTTGACTTCCGATACTCTTCTGATTCTTATCCTTCCAACTGAAAGAATAAGAATCGTTGTAATCAAATATCGTAGGTTCTATCGGGTCTTTTACCGTATCGTCAACCGAACTGTCGATAAGCTTTTTGCTTATAGTGACCCTATAAACCTTGCCTTTATTTGAATCATCCTTTATCAGCTTGTTCGTTTCCTCATCACCTCCGCCGCTTCCGTTTTCATTATACAAATTCATCCATACGTCGTACGAATACACGGGTACGCCGTTAACGGATACGGTATTATATGCGGGCGTGACGGACGGCTTGTCGCCGCTGTCATCATTATCCCCGGGGGTTATCGGGTTGCCGTCCTCGTCTATCGCACCTGCAATATACTTCATCATTCTGACAATATCACGGGTATCAACAAGCCCGTCTCCGGTGACATCAAAACGATTTGATGCCGCCGCAAAGATAGGGGCTATGCACACGGAAAGAATGAGCAGCACGGAGAGAACGATATTTACCGTCCGAGATGCTCTCAGCTTATTCGTATACTTATTTTCGTTTGAATTTTTCATTTTCCGCGCCTCACATTAATTTGTTTTTTACTATTCGGAATTAAATACTATCTGTCAGGTATCGGCTATCATCTTCATCAGGCGAACGATATCGAGGGTATCGATCACGCCGTCGCCGTTGACATCCGCGCCCTGAATTTCGATATCCACTCCGGCGATATATTTCATTAACCGAATGATATCCTTAACGTCTATCGTGCCGTCGGCGTTGGTATCGCCCATAATAAACGGGCACTTTTCGCCGCAATTCTTACAATAACCGTCAACATATGTATGTCCGAGCGCGGGGATATCTGTCGGTTCGGCGAGCACCGTGCCGCAATAGACGCAGCCTCTGCCCGCCTTATGTCCCGCCTCGGTGCAGGTTGCCGGAATATCCTCTCCTATCGCCGCGGGCATGTGCTCATCACCGCACTGCCTGGTCACGCTGCCGCTATACGATTCAAAAATGATCCGCTGCTCTACGCTATTTGAAAAATCGCCTCCTCCGCAGGTGACCGAAACAGGTACGCGAACAAAGCTGTCGCCGATCACACGGAAAACAAGCCTTGCTATCACGCCGTCGTATGCGATCTCGGAAGAGTTGCACCATACGAATTTGCGGTCAATCTGAGTAAGTCCCGGAAAATCTCCGGGCTTTGCACCGACAAGCTGCAGCACACTCGAATCAAAATTAATGCGGAATGCTCCCGCAGAAATACCGGGGTTATTATTTACGGTGACATCAACGGTGATGGTATCGCCTGTCTCGGCAGCCACATTTTGTACGGTCAGTGCCGGAGCCGTTCCGAGCACATCTCCGCAGCGTGTGCACACACCGGATACATAATCGTGTTCAAACGCAGGAACGGAAACACCGCCCGAAATTACCACACCGCATTTGCTGCATTTCTGTCCGGGGGTGCTGCCTGCGGCTGTACATGTAGGCATTACGGCATCAAAATCCACCGGGGTATGCACGCATTCATTTATACGAACATTTGCGGGAATGAAAGAAAAGCCAACGTTATTTTCATTAATATCAACTATTCCGCCTGTCTTGCTCGAAACGGAAACATAAGCGTCTTTTGCCCCGACAATATCATCCTTCGCCTTGAAAATCAGCTCGATAAAATCTCCGTCGCTGTCATATGTGCCGTTGTTTACCCATACGATCTTTTTGTCCGTAGTAATAAGTCCCGGAACACCGTCGCATAGCTTCGCCGAAACAAAGCTGAGCAGCGATGAATCGTAAGAAAAGTCAAAGGTCGCGGCTACGATACCGGGATTGTTTTTAAGGCGTGCTTTTACACTAAACCTTGTTCCCGGTTCAACCACAGTATCATCCAGAATAATATGCGGTCCGTCTAATGTTATCGCCGCTCCGCATCGCGTACAAATGCCGTCTTTCCACGAATGACCGAGCGGGGCGAGCTCCTGCCTCGCGACTATGACATCTCCGCAGACAGAGCAATGTACGCCGGAGGACCATCCGTTCTCGGTACAGGTCGGCTCAACTCCATCATCAACAACAAGCTGATGAATGCAGGGCTTAACTCCGAGAATAGCGGGAACGATGCTTGTATCGATCATATCCTCGTTGATATTACGCACTTTGACAGACGAAAGAGAGACCTCTGTCTGCTTAGTCGGCTTTTTCAGAACCTTGAACACAAGCAGACAAATCGTTCCGTTAGTAGCATCATCGGTAGCAGTCACCCAATTGATCTTATTACCGCCCATTATGATACCGTTTAAATCTCCGGTTTTGACCTTTGTCAGCGAAAGATAGGAAGAATCGTATACGACCTGCGCATCAAAGGACCCGATTGCAACATCGCTGCTGACGGTGACCGGAAGCTCTATCGTCTCACCGACTACAAGCTCGGCACTGCCGATCGAGATCATCACTGCGTTTGCTGCGCTGATCGGGATCATGCAAACGACCATAACAGCCGCAAGCATAAAGGAAATCAGTTTTCTTCGAAGAGTGCATTTTTCAAGCAATTTAATTTCACTTTCCTTTCCGTTTTTACAGCAATTCGATATTATATACGAATTGACAGCATAATTTGAGGAAAAAGCACCGCTTTTTCACATTTATAATTATATCACACAAAAATATACTGTCAATATTTTATTGTGTTTTTGTTAACGCAGCGGCGCAAAATTAAAAAAAAAAACGAAAAATTCACACTCTCTCCATATCTATACAAGGCTCGGATGTCAGCATAAAACACGAATATTTGCACGGAATCCCTACGGTAATATAATATCGGATAAAAAATATACTCGACTTCCCATACACATGGGAAAGCCGAGTATATAGAATCAAAACGTGCCGTTCGGTCAGGATTCTGCTATGAGCTTCATCAGACGAACGATATCGAGGGTATCGATCGCGCCGTCGCCGTTGACATCCGCGCCCTGAATCTCGATATCCACTCCGGCGATATGTTTCATTAACCGAATGATATCCTTAACGTCTATCGTGCCGTCGGCGTTGGTATCGCCCATAATAAACGGGCACTTTTCGCCGCAATTCTTACAATATCCGTCAACATATGTATGTCCGAGCGCGGGGATCTCGGTGGACGCAACCTCAGGCTGATAGCAGTAAACGCAGTAGCTGCCTGCGGTATAGCCGGGCTCCGTACAAGTAGGCTTAACACCCGGAACGTCAATATAGACGTGATGTCCGTCAACGCAGTTGTGCACCACCGTAGCCGGCTCGACCTGAAATTCAACCCGCTCCTCGGATGCGTTGACAAACGAATTGGAATTGGTATTCATCGTTATTTCACTGCGGACAAAATCGTCACTGATAACATTAAATATCAATGTGGCATAGAGGAATGTGCCTGACACATCATGATTCGTTACAGAAACGAGCTTTGAGACATATTCGCTGATACCGTTAAAGCCATTACTGTTGAATTTGACCGACTTCAGCTCAAACAGCGACTTGTCATAAACCGGAAGCATCGACATTGCGGAGATACCGGGGCTGTTGACTATGTATACATTTACAATAAGTTTATCGCCCTTTCCGGCAAAGCCGGAGGTAAGAGTCAGCGTAGGCACACCGTCTATCTCAAGCCCGCAATATGCGCACTTTCCGTCGATATAGCAATGACCGATAGGCGGTACCGCGGTTGGAAATACGGTAAAAACATCACATTTCGTGCAGTACTCACCATCCGTATATCCGTTATACACACAACCGGGCAGCGCACCGTCAAAGATCTCAAGCTCGTGCTCACAGCTGCCGAGAGAGACGGTCGCAGTGCCGATCTCGCCTACCTCGATCTTCTCCTCACGGCTGTTGACAATATCGCCGTCGTCAAAGGCGACGGTGACGGAGAGCGACGGATCAGGATCGACGAGGGCGCGGAAAACGAGCTGAAGAACAACGCCGTCACCGTGCACATCGCTGTTATTCATCCACAGTATCTTCTCTCCCACCTCGATGCTGCCGTAAAAGTCTGCATATCCGACATCGAGAAATTCGAGCTTTGTATCATCATATACAAGCGACATTCCGAGCGCAGAGATACCGGGATTATTCTCTACGGATACCGGTATCACTACCGCCTCTCCCTTTCGGCATGCGGCATTTCCGAGGTTAACATTCATTCCGTTGCCGTCGGCGGCATGGATTGGCAGGAGAGTCAGCAACACTATCAGCGCAGAGAGCAGCGCAGTGAGCCGCAGGGATACGCGATATCTTGTTTTTTTCATAATAATGTCCTCCGTTTTTTTATATAATTCGGTACGTACACTGGTGTGCTGTACGACTGCATTCGGGTATGCGGCCTTCGGTTGAAGCAATATTTATTCGCGGAAAATTTCGACAAGGTGCCGTCGAAAAATAAAGCTCAGATGTATCACGCAGCCGCAATTATCCTCATAAGACGAACAAGGTCGCACGTATCGGTCATGCCGTCGCCGTTCACATCGGAGCCGCATATCGTCACATCGGCACCGGAAATATACTTCATAAGCCTTACAAGATCCTTGACATCGACAGAGCCGTCAGCGTTGATATCACCGACCTTCGGTATAGCAACACCATCACCGTCGATATCGCCGTCTATATCCGACCCGGCAGCATAGGCAGGCAGCACGGACAGCAGCATTATCAGCGCCGAGAGCAGCGCTATCAGACGCGGGGATATGCGGTGAAGTATTCTGTTCATCATTTATTCCTTTCGGTCGACATACGGCAATTTCATATCGATTTTTCGACAACTATATTGTATCATGCGCAGATTGATTTGTAAATAGAAAAAATGCCGAAGTATGAGTATTACCATTAAAATCATAATTCGGATCGGGCTTGCCATAAAAATGCGCATATGTAATTGACTTTTTGCGTTTTTTGTGGTAGAATATAATTAGATATTTATATATAAAAGGAGTTGGTAGACCTAATGGATCCGCTTCCCCGAAGTTGCGGCATAAATGCCGACAGATGTACACCGCCGAAATTCTACGTGTGCGTCGCTGCTGGCAGCGCCGACATCCGTCCCCCCGACAGATGCTGAGCCGCGCTGCAGCAAGTTAACGAATTTCACCGTATAATATTTTGGAGGTTACATAAAAATGTCTGACATTGCCGGACAACTATTATTACAGCTAATACTTATTCTGTTGAATGCTTTCTTCGCCGCGACCGAGATCGCGGTGATATCACTGAACGAGAAAAAGGTCAAGGCACGCGCCGACGACGGCGACAAAAAGGCGAAAAAGATGCTGAAAATGATCGAGGAGCCGACGCGCTTTCTCTCGACTATTCAGATAGGCATCACCCTTGCCGGCTTTCTCGGCTCGGCATTCGCTGCCGACAACTTCGCAGAGAGGCTGTCGAGCTTTGCCGTCCGCGCCTTTAATATCCCCGAGAGCCGTGTCGGTATAATAAATACCGCAGCCGTTATCGTGATAACGCTCATTCTCTCTTTCTTTACCCTCGTGCTCGGCGAGCTTGTACCCAAGCGCATCGCCATGAAGCACAAGGAAAAGCTCGCGGAGCATGTGTGCGGTACTATTTCCGGTCTGGCAGTAGTTCTCCGCCCCATCATATGGCTGCTCACCGTCTCGACAAACGGAGTTCTCCGTCTGTTCGGAATCGACCCGCACGAAAAGGAAGAGCCGGTCTCCGAGGAGGACATTGTCCTCATGCTCGATGCAGGTGCCGATGAGGGAAGCCTGAATCAGAATGATATTGAATATATTAAAAATGTGTTTAAGCTCGACGGTATGACCGCCGAGGACGTTATGACTCCCCGCCGTGCGCTCGTGCTTATCCCGCAGGAGGCGACCGATGAGGAGATACTCGAGATAATCGAGACAGAGGGCTATTCGCGAATTCCCGTATATGCCGATACGACTGATAATATCGTAGGAATACTGCATACACGCGACTTTCTGCTGCGCCATACGCGCGAGGACTTTAAACTCGCGGATGCAATGTTTCAGCCGACCTTTGTCCCCGAGACCGCGCACCTCGATGTTCTTTTCAAGGACATGCAGAAGGAGCACAATCACATCGTTATTGTCGTAAACGAGTACGGTGAAACGGCGGGTATCGTGACAATGGAGGATATCCTCGAGGAGATCGTCGGGGAGATATGGGACGAGCGCGACGAGGAGATAAAGGAATTCGTTAAGCTCGACGACGGCAGCTACCGCGTTCTATGCACGGCGAATATCGAGGATTTCTTTGATTTCTTCGATCTCGAAGCCGCCGAAGAGCCCGAGGCGACGACAGTCAACGGTTGGATAATCGAGCAGATAGGCAGTATCCCCGAGCAGGGTTATAAATTCGATTATCAGAACCTCGAGATAACCGTCACCAAGGCAGACGACCTTATGGCGCAGGAGATAAATGTCTGCGTAAAGGAGCTGCCGAGCGAAAGTGAGGACTCCGAATCGGAGGACTGAGCAGCGGAGATCGACAGCGACCGGCGCAGGCTTTCATGTCATGTGAGCATTGATGCTACAGCGCTGCAATACAGCCCCGCGCTCGGGCAAAAATACGACCGCATTCAAGTGAACATTTTTTATGGGCAGAGCAGACGAAAGCCGCTCTGCCCTCTTCTTATGTGCCGCTGTATACAGCTTATAGCCATACAATACGAAGATAGAGTATACTATGTAAAGATAGAACGCTTGAACTAACAGTACTCATGTCGCACTGCGCGGATATTGCGGACATGATTTAAAGAAAAAAAGATCCCGATTCTCTGCCCTGCGGCGGAAAATCGGGATCTCTGTCATATGCAAATAACTGTAATCAGTCGCTGACGTAAGGAAGAAGAGCTGCCTGACGTGCACGCTTAACGGCAACTGCGACCTGACGCTGATGCTTAGCGCAGGTTCCGGTCACACGGCGAGGCAGAATCTTAGCGCGCTCGCTGATGCACTTACGGAGTCTTGCGGTATCCTTATAGTCGATCTCTGCGATCTTGTCAGCGCAGAACTGGCATACCTTCTTATGTCTGCGAGCAACGGGGCGCGCAGGTCTGGGCTGAACGTTTTCTCTCTCGTTTTCCATAACGAAAACCTCCTATATGCGGCTGTGCCGCCGAATAATTTAATATTAATTGATTTCCTGCGGAATATGCCGCAGTATAATCAGAACGGCAGGTCGTCGTCGCTGCCGAGATCCTCGAAGGGAGCGGGAGATTCCTGCGCTGCGGGCGAATAGACCGCACCGGAGGTCGGAGCCTCGCTCGGAGTCTGGAAGTTGCGGTTAGCTGCACCGCCGTCCTCTCCGCTCTTGCTCTCGACGAAGGAAACCTCGTCTGCTACGACCTCAAAGTCGTAGTGCTTCTGTCCGTTCTGGTCGGTCCAGTTTCTGTTCTGGAGCGCTCCGAGAACGAATATTGACTTACCCTTGTTAAAGTATCTCGAAACGAACTCTGCCTGCTGTCTCCATGCGGTTATGCGGATAAAGTCAGCCTGAGGCTGCTCACCCTGCTTTGTAAATCTACGGTTGACCGCGATGGAAAAGGTGACTACCGGAATACCCGACTGAGTCTGCTTGAGCTCGGGGTCTGCGGTAAGTCTGCCTATGAGCATTATCTTGTTAAGACTTGCCATAATTTAAACCAACCTTTCTATGTCAAAAGATCAGCGCGCGGCGGCTGTAGCCGACGCGGGCAAGATTACTCAGCTGCCTCTGCTGCGGGAGCCTCAGCTGCCTCTGCTGCGGGAGCCTCAGCTACCTCAGCGGCAGGAGCCTCAACCTCTGCTGCGGGAGCAGCGGGTGCAGCCTCATCAGATGCGGGAGCGATAGCTGCGGGAGCCTTAGCGGTAGGAGCTACTGCCTTGAGCACCATTGCGCGCATAACACCCTCGGTGATTTTTGCAACACGATTGATCTCGGCAGGAAGATCTGCCGGAGCATCAAAGGTGATAAGAGAATAGTATCCGTCGTTCTTGTCGTTGATAGGATAAGCGAGTCTGCGCTTGCCCCAGTCATCGATGCGAACGATCTTACCACTCTGCTCGATCATTCCCTTAAACTTTTCAATAATGGCTTTTACACTCTCGTCACCGATATCAAGATCAACAACGAAAAGTGCTTCGTAAGACGAAAACTGTCTTTCCATAAATACACCTCCCTATGGACGTAAGACCGCACCGAACTGTTTTTTACAAGCCTATGCTCGTATTCGGAGCGGCAAGGAGAAAACTCTGTTTTCAACTATAACATGATACCACACCGATCGTCTTTTGTCAATCGGTGTGGTATGCGTTAATATTAAATTTACATTTCTCCGGAGCGATGCATAATTCGATCGAACTATGTACCGATCACTTAGTGCCGAAGAGGCGGTCGCCGGCATCTCCGAGACCGGGGATGATATATGCATGCTCGTTCAGGCGCTCATCAAGTGCCGCACAGTAGATGTCAACATCGGGATGCTCGCTCTGTACTTTTGCAACGCCCTCGGGAGCGGCAACAAGGTTGAGCAGACGGATGTTGGTCGCGCCGCGCTTCTTGATAAGCGTAATGGCATCGGCAGCGCTGCCGCCGGTAGCAAGCATCGGGTCAACAACTATCACAAGTCTGCCGTCGATGTCTGCCGGCAGCTTGCAGTAGTACTCTACCGGCTCGTGCGTCTCTGGGTCGCGATAGAGTCCGATGTGTCCGACCTTGGCAACGGGGATAAGGTTAAGCAGCCCATCGACCATGCCGAGCCCGGCGCGAAGTATCGGAACGATAGCGAGCTTCTTACCCATTATAGCCTTACCCGTCATAGGGGCAACGGGGGTATTTATCCGAACATCGTCGAGCGGAAGATCGCGGGTGAGCTCGTAGCCCATCAGCTCTGTGATCTCGTTGAGGAGCTGACGGAAGTCCTTTCCTCCGGTCTCGGTCATTCTCATGATAGTCAGCTTGTGCTGGATAAGAGGATGGTCAACTACGTGTAACTTTCCCATTATAATAATTCCTTTCGGTCTTGAATATATTTTCCGTCGTCTGCGGCGGCTTTTTTCAAAGAAAATTATACACTATTTCCGTCGATATTTCAACCCTTTTTATGATTTTATGCGCATAAACGCGAAAACGCCGGATAGCTGCCCGGGATATGCAAGCAGCAGCATGATCGAAACGCCCGTACGCAATGCCATAAAACCGCCGTGCAGGCGGAGCACCGATCAAGGCAGAGCATCAAAGCAGAAGCGAAAATCACCAATGACAGTCAACGCGGAGTGCGTATACAAAGCAATTCAGCGAAACGTACGGAAAAGGTAAACCGCCCGGGCGCAGAAGCGCCGCAGGCGGTAAGGTGGATTTTATTACCCGATATTTCGGCGAAGATCGACGGACAGCAGCGATGTTGCCGCAGCTGTATAATGCCGTATCAGCCGACGATACCGGAGCGCTCGATACCCTGAACGAGGTACCTCTGGCAGAACACGTAGATGATTACGAGCGGAGCGATAATGAGCAGTCCGCAGGTATTTCTGATCGCTGCCTCATATGCGGTAGCCGCTGCAAAGTCCTTGATAAAGAGCGATTTCGGTATCGCAACGATATCAGGCATAAGCGTCGGGCCGGACGAGGTAAAGAACAGATTCGTGTAGAAGTTATCCGTCCACTGCCACGAGAACGAGAACAGGAAGATCGTGATCATCATCGGAATCGAGAGCGGAAGAATTATCCGCATAAAGGTTCCGAATGTTCCCGAGCCGTCGATGTAAGCAGACTCCTCAAGCTCATCGGGCACGCCGCGGAAGAACTGACGCATCATGTAGATATACAGTCCGTTCTTAAAGGCAAGTCCGCCGAGCGAGAGTAGGATAAGCGGCCAGTAGGTATTTGTAAGGTCGATAGAGTCGAAGCTGAATATCTTAAGCCATTTGAACACTCCTCCGCCAAGGAAATTAAATATTCCGAGAATATCAAAATACTTGAACTTGATGAGCATTGCGAACTTAACGGTATTATGCGGAACGATCATCGTAAAGATGACGAGCGCAAACAGCAGCTTGTTGCCTTTGAACTTAAACTTAGCAAAGCCGTAGCCGATCAGGCAGCATATAAATGTCTGAATGATAGCGCAGGCAAGCGAGAGCGTTGTGGTATTAAACAGAGCCGTCCAGTAACCGTTATCACGCAGGATACCGCGATAGGTATCAAGGGTGGGATAACGCGGGATGAGCTTGACCGTTACATCGACAAAATCGTTGGGGCTCATGAAAGAGGACATTATCTTCGAGAAGAAGGGCTGAAGAATAATGTAGGAAACGCCGATAAGCAGTCCGAGACGGAAGATGTACCAAAGCACATCAATAACAAAGCTAACGGAGAGGTACTTGATCTTAAAGCGCTGCCATCTGCTCGTACGTTCAAAGTCAACGCGAATGCGATTCTTCGACTCGCGGAGCACCTTGGTCCCCTCCGGGGAGGATGCTTGAGCTGCCGCGGATTTCTTTTTAAAACTGAGATTCATCTGCTTACCCCCTTAATCGCGCCTCTGGTAGAATACGAATGCCGAGAGCACCGCAACTACTATTCCTATGCACGCGATGACGAGCAGGAAGTACATCCAGGACATTGCGGCACTTAGAACGTTTCCGCCCGCCTTGGAGTAGACCGTATTGATATACGCCATAACGTCGTTGGAGGAAGAGGTGAATGCGTCAATTACCGTGTATACGGCGTTAACAAGGATCATAGGCGAGATCATCGGGACCGTGATCTTCCAGAAGGTCTCCCATGCAGTAGCACCGTCTATCTCACAAGACTCGTAGATAGCGGGAGAGATGGACTGGAGTCCGGCAAGGAATATAAGCATCTGAACGCCGGAGCGGTTGATGATGTCGTATATGTTGTTTATCAGCTGTGTTACATAGGTTATCATGTCCGAGCCGACAGAGAGATTTGCGAACAGCCAGCTCAGGTCGTCGGTAGACAAGACTCCGGTGACAGCCTCCTCAGCCGCGCCGCCTCCTCCGGTCGTGATACCGCTCGACGTGTCGTTCATACTCGCAAGGAGCGTGTTGGCAGCATCGATCTCGGCAATAAGACCGGTCTGAAGAATAACGGGGACGAAGAGTATCGCACGGAATGCAGCTCTTCCCACCATCTTTTCGTTAAGAATGACGGCAAGGAAAAGGCTGAAGATTACTATCGCGGGAACCTCAAGGAGCAGCTGGCGGATACCGGTCGTCAAGACCTTGACGAACTCGGTATCGACAAACAGCGCATTCTTGTAGTTATCAAAACCGACATTGTGAAGAATATATCCTCCGCCGTCGATCGCTGCAATAGTCTCAAATTCACTGAAGCTGTAAATTATAGAGTTGATAATGATCGGAAGGTAGATCACTATAAAGCCGATCACGAAAGGCGCAACAAACAGCCATCCGGATTTAGCTTTTCTTTTATCAAGTGATGCAGGTCTGCGCGAAGCAGGCTTACGCTTGGTCTTAGTAGCCATTAATTCACCCTTCCTTTCACTTAATAGTTACATAGCCCATCGCGGGAACGGTCACACCGTCTGCCACGACGTCAAAGTAATTGTAGTTGAGCATGTAGGTGACGCCGCAGTCATAGCTTACCTTGACTATGCTGCCGTCCTCTACCTTAAACTCATCCGAGTTCTCGTTTGCACCGTCGGCTATCTCATCCGCCGTTGCAACACGTCTGCCGTTTACAAACTGATGGTCGGAAATTACCGCTGTGGAAACATTTCCGCCGAGGAGCGCGTTGATCTCGTTGTAGATGGAGACCGCATCCTCACGCCAGTTCTCATAGTTAACGGAATAATACTTAAGATAGCGGTAATAGTCCTTAAGCAGCGAGGTGTTTTCATAGGAGAGCATGAAATAAGGAGATGCGCCGCTCTCTATCATCTTGAGCTTCTCGTAGTTCGTGTCGCCCGACATGTTGGTAGGCGAGCCGGCATAATTCACATAGCCGTGATATACCATTCCGAAGAACGGGACAGTCTCGCTCGCTCTCGTATAGTGGCTGGAGTCGATCGGAGCGCTGAGGATATGCGAAGCATAGGGGATCGCATATGAATTGCCGCCGTCGATCATTACCGGGTACTTATCGCTGAGATTCTGAAGCAGCTCCTGAGTAAATGCCTTAGAATCCTCACGGTTGTAAGGCTCATCGGTATCAAAGTCGGAGTTGAGGTCGGTACCGAGAGTGGAGACCGAGATTCCGGTGCTGCGTCCGTCAAGTATGTCGGTCATATCCTTATCAAAGGACTTGAACATACGTCCGAATGCGGAAGCGGAGATACAGTCGAAGTGACCGATTACCATACCCTGGTCCATAGAGGAAAGCAGAGCCTTGGTCGCATAACGGCCGTCTATACATTTGACGGTATCACGCTTTGCGGAATAGCCGTTGAATGCAGAGTAGTCGTACAGATAAGTGAAGTCATACTCGGGATATACGCCGAAGCCCTTCTCTGCCGCATAATCGAGCAGATCACGGTAGCCGTCCTTACCGCCGCAGACCTTTTCAAAGTCCGCATGATACGGAACAGCAAGACGGATAAGTCCGCCTTTTCCGAAGCCGACAAGACGGAAGTTGACATTAGTTATTCCGTTTTCGGCGAAATAATCGTACATCTCCTTGATCTGATCGGTATTTGTAAGGGATTTCGGAATCTTTTTAATGAACGAAAGAATAGCTGTATAGGTATCAATTTCACCGAAAGACGAAACATAGAGCGGGATATCGCCCTTTTCCGTCAGGCGGGAGATCTTGCCGGTAGCTTCGAGATATTCTCTGTATGCCTTAGCCATTCCGACATAGCTGCTCTCATAGAACTTTGTAGTCTTGCAATTCGCCTCATCCTTGGCATCGTTGAGCTGAATGACGCGGATCGTATAAGAGCCGGTATACTTACGCTTTGACACGACCGTCCATGTCGTATCCGAACTTACCGATATCGCATCGGCAAGGTTGTATGTGTCCTTAGGGCGGGGTGAAAACGTAGTATATGCGGAGTTGAACTTATGAATGGAGTTTGCGCCGTGCTCGCTCGTAATGGAAGCAAGCGACTCGCCCTCCTCAACTATCGCAAGAAAGCCGCGGTCGGTATCGGTGCGGACGATGTTGAACTCAACATTTCCGTCAATGATCTCGGTCTTGGTCTCTTCACTGTAATAGTTGGAGACAAGTCCGTATACAGGCATGCGCACAGTCTGCGAATAGGTAAAGGCCGCATCCTGATATGCATAGTCCTCGCCGTAGAGCTTACCGCTCATGGTAAGTGAGGAATCAAGATCCTCAAAGCGTATCAGCGTTCCGCTTCCGTCCGGGAAGAGGGTGTAGCCGTCATAGTCCTGAGAAGCGGCACCGAAATACGGAAGTATCTTTATCGAGTCAAGCGAGAACGTGCTCTCGTTGAAACGGATACCGTTTGCGGGAAGTCTGACCTGAAGTCCGTACTCGTCGAGGTAGTACTCAAGCGAGAGACGGAAAAGTGCGGGATCGCTGTCTGTTCCGATATACTGTACCTCATCGTGGCACTCTGCGAGCACCTCATAGGTAAAGTCCGGGCAGTAGAGCTTGATGTAGCTCTCGATGATGTTCATCTCACGCTCTGAGGTATCCGACTGGAGCTGATAAACAGCCATATCCTTTGTGATCGGAACTCTTGCGTTCATCTCGTCGATCTCTGCCTGACTCTTGCCCTCGGGATCCTCGAGCGTGTAGAATGCATTTAGATATTTAACGAGATCCTGACCGTCACCGGTCTGCTGACCCACGCAGTTTACAAGGATCATAGACTCGAATTTCGACTTTTCGATAAGGCGCGGAAGCAGGCGGCGGGTCTCAAGACGACCCATAGCGTACTCAACGCGAATACCGTTCTTTACATACTTTACATTGATCTGACCGCGAGCGGCAGCCTCGGTGTAGGAATACATCGTACTGGTCTTGCCGTTCTCGGTATAGGTGAGTATTATCTGCGAGAGCAGCATACTCTTTACGTCGGCGGTTCCGCCGCCTCCGCTCTTTGCAACGCTGTACGGGTTTGTAAAGGTAATAGCGCCCGTCTCGGTGTTGCGGTAAGCGACCTCTCCGGTCGTAGGCTCGAAATACAGCTGATAGCCGTAAAGCTCGAGCATGAGATTCATTGTCGCAAGCTTATCTTCCTGCGTCGCAAAATCGTGGTTGAAATAGTCTATTGCCTCTGTTTCGCCCGTTGTCGCGGTATCGTTGTCTGCCGCATAGGAGCAGACAGCAGATGCCGAAAGCACCGAAAGCAATGCAAGAGCAAGACTGATTATTCTGATTTTTTTCATCTATCTTTTCTCCTTTTTGCCTTGTGCTTATGTCCTGAAGGAAAGCTCTGTGATTATGTTGGAAATGAAGCTGATGATCTTGCCTATCAGTGTTGCGAACAGGGCTACGAGAAAGACAATTACTATCATTCCGACAATAGTACCGATAATGGTAAGAATGTTCTTGCCGAGCTGATAATCATGCGTTATCATAACGCCGAAGAACAGCAGTATTCCGACCCACACGTATGCAATATTGTTAATCATAGTGAGTATGCCGGATTCCTCTGCGGTAAGTACATTAGCAAGTGCCGTGGAGAGTATGGTCATAAAAGGCAGCGGCGCAACGGCATAGCCGGTGGCAACAAAGATATCCTTGAAGCTGCCCTCACCCTCAAACAGTGTCGTAAGACACCAGTTCGCGGTAACGAAGAGCATTATCGGAAGCATAACTCCTATTATCTCGAAGAACACATTTATTCCTGCATATTTAAAGCAGAATGAAACGATGGTCAGACCGATAAAGGTCAGTGCTCCGCGAACCGAGCCCCGGTTCTCATGCTTCAGATCCCAGAAGCCGTCGAACGGATGGAAGATAAGGTGAGCCGAATAAAGCAGCTCCTCCTTATAGGTACGCCGTCCGCGCTTGAGCGTTGCAGCCTTGTTGACCTTGCCTGCCCACTTGAAGTACTTGGCAAGGAGTACAAAGAACACGATGATTACAACAGGGATAACAAGCGCGTACTTGGATATCCATTCCTGACGCCACATCTTAAAGGCGTTGTTATAGTTATCGGTATCGGCAGCGAAACTAAAGTACTCCATAGCCTTAGACCAGTTACCGGAGCGGAAATAGCTCTGACCGATACCGATATAGGCTGTATCGAAGTTGTTGTTATACTGCAGTATCGTCTCCCAGTCGGAAACTGCGAGATCATACTGCCTGTCGTTGTTGTGCTGAAGAGCGGAGATAAGGACATCTCCGTACTCGGTACGGTTGAATACCGTAATACTTGCATCACTCTTGTCGAGAAGCAGTATCTTGGAATCCTGATAGGTGATACCGGAAACGGTCGAGAGGTTACCGAGCATCTGACCCTTTGCACCGAAAGCGAACAGCAGGTTACCGCTGTCGTCGTAGGTGTAGACTCTCGAGCGCTTGTCATCGATAAGCGACCATGTGCCCTCGGGTCCTACCGCAGCGTCAACGACACGCGATACGCCGGTCTCGTTCGTGGATCTTCCGATTGCGTTCGTAGCGACCTCGCCGTAAGGACCGAAGAAGCCGTTATGCGTCATAACGTCGGTACCGGAAGCATTGAGCTTCTTGACCGGTGCATAGGTCGTATCGCCTTTGATACTTGTGTACTGCGACTCTTCCTTTATCGAAGAGGTGGTTACATATACGAAGCCGTCCTCGTCGATAGTAATGTTGTTATACTCGGTCGAGACGTTCTTCTTGGTGAGTGCTCTCTGCTTTGCGCTCATGAACGAACGCCACATAAGCTCAAGGGCACTTACCGAGACCGTCTGAGAACCGATAAAGTTCTGAAATTCGCCCTGCGAATCAAGTACGATAACGCCCATGTATGTGGTGGACGAAACGACATAGATACGCTCTGCATTGTCGACCGCGATCGCGATCGGCTTGTAGATAGAGCCGGTCGGGAATACGGTAGACTGCGGCTCACGGAGCTGATAGAGGAAGCTTCCGTTTCGGTCGAAAACAACTATACGGCTGTTGTTCGTATCGGCAACGAATATCTTCTCTGCGGTGACAAAGACACCGTTCGGCTCTGCGAGCTTATCGCGAATACCCTCCTCGTTTACGAAGGTCTGAATAGCAGACTTGTACTGGAGGTAGGGGTCAAGGATAAGAATTCTGTTATTGCCGGGATCGGCGAGATATACATTATTCTTATCATCCACCTCGATATCGGTAAGATTATCGAGGTTAGCACCGGCAAGGCCTATATCCTTGGCATGGTAGGTCTTATACGGGGTATATGCATCCGGCGAGGGTGCGGAAATACCGAATGTTGTGTAGGTATAAGTCTGATAGGATGATGCCGCAAACACCGGAAGAACCGATGTTACAAGCATCAGTATCGCCAGCATAAGAAAGGCGACTCTTATTTTCTTTTTCTTCTGCATTGAGTGCCTTCCTTTCTCAGTCCTTCATTCCCGAGGATCCCATCGTCTCAACGATCTGAGCCTGAGATACGATGAATATTATGATCGGCACAGCCATTGTCAGCACTGCGGCAGCGGAGCCGGCACCGGTCGAAACCGTAGAAATGGTTGCGACCGCGCTGTTAAAGGTCTTTAGCTGCTCACTCCATACATAGGGAGAAGCGCCGCTGTTCCACACGTTCTGGAATGTTGTGATGATAAGCGTCAGCCATGCGGGCTTTACAAGCGGCATAACTATGCGCGAGTAGATGTACATCTCGTTAGCACCGTCGATACGGGCAGCCTCGATCATCTCGTCGGAAACATTGCTGTCTATGAACTGCTTCATCAGGTAAAGTCCGAGGGTAGATGCCCAAATCGGCACGATGGAAATCGTGTAGGTATTGAGCCATCCGAGTGCAACATATACGATAAAGTTTGTAAGACTCGAGATGGTAGAGGAGATCATCAGCGAATATACGATGATGTTCATTACTATCTTATAGCCCGGGAAGCGTATCTTCGAGATGGAATATGCACTCATAGAACCGAGCACAAGGCATCCGACCGTTGCTCCTACCGAAATAAAAATGGTATTAAAGAGATAACGGGAGATAGGCACCCATGTCGCGTTGATGTTCGTAAACAGATCGGCGAAATTCTTGAGCGTCGGCTTTATTACGTAGAAACGCGGAGGAGTAAGGCTCATCTCGCCGAGAGGCTTGAGAGAGTTTACAAGGGTAAACCACATCGGCAGAAACATGAATATGCCGAGAATTACAAGCAGTATGGTAATGCCTGCGTCGCCGCCTGCGCTTCGGTTAAGGACAACGGCGTGCTTTCTTGTTCTGAGCTTTTTCGTCTTCTTCATGTCACTGTCCCACCTTTGAAAGGAATTTCTGGACCGCAATATTCGATCCGAAGCAGAGCAGGAACAGCACAAGCGAAATCGCAGAAGCATATCCGAACTCAAATCTTGTTGTCATGTACTCGTTAAGATGGTGCGTAAGCGTCCACGCGCAGTAGTCGACCGACGGGTTACCGCACAGTGCATCGACTATCGCTCCGAAGCCGAAGGCTCCGGTTATTGCCTGGACCGCACCGAACATCAGCATGCTCTTCATACTCGGCAGAGTAATGTACCACAGCTCCTGCCAACGGTTCTTGATACCGTCGACCGCGCCTGCCTCGTAGAGATGGCGGTCAACGCCCTGCAGACCTGCGATAAATGCAAGGAATGCGGTTCCGAGACTCGACCACAGCGAAACTATGATGACTATCGGAACAACATAGGATGCGTTCGAGAAGAATGCGATAGGTGATGAAATGAAGCCCATCTTCATCAGCCAACCGTTGACATAGCCGTAGATATCCTCTCTGAAGATAACCTGCCAAACAACGTAAGCAGAGCCGGCAATGGAGGGGGAGTAGAAGATAACCGTTACGAATGCTCTCATTCTCGGAGACAGCTCATTAATGAACCATGCAACAAGGAAGGAAAGTATATACGAGGTAGGTCCCGTTGCGACCGCAAATATCAGCGTGTTTTTAAACGCAGTTATAAACAGGTCGTCATCGAGAAACATGCGTAAATAGTTATCAAGGAATATAAACTTGGGCATCTGCAGCATATTAAAGGAAGTAAAGCTGAGCAGAATAGAAAGCAGAACAGGGATGACCGTAAAGCAGATGAACATGATCAAGAACGGTATTACCATGTAATAGCCGACCTTCTGGCGCTTCATTTCGTGCCATGTCCACTGAAAACGAGTCATTTCCTTTTTCGTTTTCTCTTTCTTTTCCTCAGCAGGCTGCTGACCCTTGACTGCAACTTGTTCTGTCATCGGAAAAACCTCTCTGTTTAAGTCTGAATATCTCGTACGCTCTCCCGCCCTGCGGCAGGAGAGCTTTTATTCTGTCGGTAATTACTCGCCGTCCGTGGTCTCGGAGCCGGTCTTTTTGGTGTAATCAACGCCGGAATACGAGATATCGTAAGCATCCATACCGAACTCCTGACGCTTACGTGAAATCTCACGGTTTATATCGTAGATACGGTCAAGCATCGCGTTAGATGCATCAGCACCGCTGTTGTACACGTCCATAAATGCGTTCTTAACATATGTAGGAACGATGTAGTGTCCGGGATACTCGGTGATACCGCAGAGCTGCTTCATCTGCTTCGAGACTGCGGCATACTCGCTCGCGGTCCACGGCTGATTGAGGAATACCTTGGTGTTTGCCGTATTATACTTGGTCGTAGGCAGAGGTGAAACCGCGATGGTCTCGTTACGCATACGCTCCTGAGTATCGCTCGATACGTACCACTTGAGGTACTTCCAGCTCGACTCGGGGTTGTTCGAGCCGCGCGGGATTATCATACCGGTGACAAGCACAACGCTCGACCAGTTCTGCGAAAGAGTTCCGTCGTCATTCTCGACAACAGTTGCAAGCATCGGAGCTATCTCCCACAGTCCGCGGAGCTCGACATAGTTCATCAGCTCATTATAGAAGCTGACCGCACTCTGGTTTGCAGTAGCCGCAGCACCGTTGCTCGACATCATGACCGGGATCTCTCCGGTACGGAAACGTGAAGTATCCCACGCAACGGGACTCGAGTACTTGCGGAAGAAGCCTGCGTATGTATCGAAAGCGGAGAGCGCCTCATGAGAATCGAGGTTTGTTCGCCAACCGTCGTCGGTATAAAGGTCAATGCCCTGCTGATAGAGGAATACCTGAAGTCCGGGAAGTCCGACGGGAAGTCCGACCTCGAGCTTCTTGTTCTGAAGAACGCTCATCATGTCGTACAGCTCATCCCACGTCTCCGGGATCTCGAGTCCGAGCTCGGCAAGGATATCGAGGCGGTAGAACATCATCGGGAAGTCCATCGTCTTAGGCAGCGCATAGGTCACGCCGTAAAGCGTACACGTCTTGAGCGCGGCCGGATCTATATCCTCGCACGCCTCGTCGAAGCCCTCAAAGCCGACCGAAGGATCGTTTGTATCGTTGAGCTTTTCGACCGCCGTACGAAGTCCCCATGTTATGGCGTTCGTCGTGGTCATATCCGAGATATCGGGACCGATACCGGCGAGTATCGCCTGCTCGAGTCCGGCATTTATGACCTTGATCGTCAATCCTATATTATATTGCGGTGTGAAGTTCGAGTCGATTATGCGTCGGTTGATAAGCATCGTCTCGCGGTCGCTCGTCGCCCACATCGTGATATAGTCGTCATAAACCTCATCGTCGCTCTCTGCCTTGAAGCCTATCGTCGTATAGTCCATAAAGAAGGACATAACGAACGCCTTGACCTCAAACCATGCAGACTGGTTAAAGGAAGCGACTGCCTGCGGAGCAACGCCCTCATCTCCGAGTATCTCAAAGTAGTCGAGCTTTATCGGCTGAGACAGTGATGTGTACATCCAGTTGGAAAGCATGACGATGTAGTTTTTGAATGATACGAAGTTACCCGCGATCTTGTACTCATCCTGCGACATCTGCTTGAAGAGCAGCGCCGCCGTCTCGAGCGTATTGACCTGGTCGCCCTTCTCGCCGGTTATAGCGACGAGCTCATCGACAATGGCATACAGCTCCTTTGATGCCTTTGCGATAGTAAGTATAGCAGAGCCGGCTATACGGCTGAAGCCGTAGTCACGGTTTGCATCGGGGTTAGGACCGGTGATCATGAGTAACAGCTGATATGCTTCATACAGCTCATCGACCATTCCGCGGATCTTGTAGACATACTCGATCATATCTCCGAGAACCGCCTCAAAGGTCACTGTATTCTCGCCTTTATTAAAATGGAAGACAAATTCGCGTTCTTCGTTTCCGAGCACCTCGGACTGGAAGCCGGTATTATATACGAAGCGGATCCGCTCCGCCTCCGAAAACTGAACTTCATCATTTATATATATACGTCTGGAGGAGAACATTCCGATAAGGGCGTTCTGACGGTATCTGACAGCGATACGGTAGAGGCCGTCTTCCGGAACCGTCACCTTGTAGGTGGCGAACATATTGCAGTTTGCATAGTCAAGCACGTTGTAACGGATACGCGACGGGTCCTGCGGCTCGGTGAGCGCGGAGGTACGGTCGTTCGCCGGAAACATACTCTGCATCGAGATGGTCGTAGGCTGCTCTGCCTGAACCTTGATAGGCTCGTCGAGATGAACGAGCTTGAGTCCGTCGTTTACCCATCCCTGAGCAACCTCGTTATAATCGGAAGCCTCAATGTAGGGATAGAGGGTGATCGTGTCGATGATCATCGGCTCGCGGTTCGCCTCAAAGGTAAGCTCATGCTCGCCTGCCTCAAGGTAGAACTCGAACGGTTCCATCGTAAAGCCGACCCAGTCACGGAGATAATACTCTCTCCACTGGAATACCTCGTTTCTTACGGGACGGATATCGTTTCCGTTCATATCGTGGTCGAAGGTTCTATTTCCGTCATCGTCGTACACGTACTCATACTCCCAAGTTCTCGGGAAGTAGAGATAACGGGTCTCGGAGAACGGCAGCTTACCGTCGATGAAGAGCATGCGCTCCACCGTGGTATTAGTAGCCTTGACTGTATAATAGTTGAGCTTTATCGCATACTTGCCGGTCTCGGGCACGGTAAACTTCCATGTGACCGTCTCGGTCTCGGGAGTATAGAGACAGTTGGAACGTCCCTCATAATCGGAATAAACCTCAACCGCCGCGGTGGTGCTCTCCGCGTCGTAATCCGAGCCCTGAATGACAACGGTCTGCTTCGCTTTCGGCTTGGATGCATTGCGCTCACTGTAATTCATGTATGAGTCGGTGTCGACAAGGGTCATGATCTCGGCAGCGGTGCGCTCGCCGAGGCCGTTCGACCCTCTCGTGCTCTCACCGACAGCGGAATCGTCCGCCGCCGGGGTTACACTTGTAAGATCGACCCCGTTCGACCCCTTCTGCGTATCCTCGCCCGCCGCAAAGACCGGCACAAACGTACCGGTGATAGTCGCGGCAAGGAGAAAAGCAGAAAGCGCTTTGAAAACGTGCGATTTCTTCATGAAAATTGATTCCTCCAGTTCCATTTCACACTTGCGGTGTGTGCGCATAGCATGTCATATGCGCAGAAAAATTGCTTTTAAAATGATATCATATATATACACAAAAGTCAAGCACCGATTTATGAACAGATTTTTCATGCACAGCCATACTCCGCGACATGCCCTCATCCGTTTTTTTCCGAGTTCGGCACACCCGTGCAGATACGCTCTGTCGAGCACCCGCGGACGGTCGGCAAAAAAGTCTCCGGGCGACGAAAAAGCCCCGATATGGCCGTGTGTTTTTCGACCTAATACTCACGCGAAATGATAAACTCGGTGCTTTTTATCATAAATGTGTCCATTTTATGGATTTTGTTTTGATTCTTGTATCAGGTAATCGGTCGCATTTTTTGTGTCATTTTCGACAAAATTAAGCCTGCAATTTCTACGTTATGCACAATGCGAAAAAATGTGAAAAACAGGCGATTATATCGCTGTATATCCATTTTATGATATGATTGTTTGATTATGTATTTTAAATGTGAACAAATTGTTTACATCGCGGCGAATATGCGGCTCTGAGTATTTCTTTTGCCGATTTTTGAAAAAAATAACCGTGCAACCACTTGATAATATCTCCGCTTTAATGTATAATTATATATTAATAATACTATTGCTCGGGGGACTACCCGAAGAACACTACAATTCAGCTCCGGCAGCATCCGGAGAATCGGAGGTTATTTACTTATGAAGACTGTTATCACCGTAACCGGTCGCGACACGAGCGGCATCATCGCCAAGGTCAGCGCGGAATGTGCCGCAAACGGCGTAAATATAATCGACATAACGCAGAGCGTCCTCGGAGATTTGTTCGCAATGATCATGCTTACCGACATCGACAAGCTGAGCATCCCGTTCTCCGACTTTGTCGACCGTATGACCGCGCTCGGTCATGAAAACTCGCTCGAAATACATACCATGCATGAGGAGCTGTTCTCCGCCATGCACAGAATTTGATCGAGGTGCGCGATGTCAACTATGATAAACACGGGGGATATCCTCGAAACTATTAATATGATACGCGAGGAAAACCTCGATATACGTACCGTCACAATGGGCATTTCCCTGCTCGACTGCTGCTCGGATGATTCGAAGCGCTTTGCAGACCTTATCTATGACAAGGTAACTCGCAGCGCAGAGCGTCTCGTCCCGGTCTGCATGGAGATAGAAAAGGAATACGGCATTCCGATAATCAACAAGCGCGTTTCGGTGACCCCCATCTCCATTGCGGGCGGTGCGCTCAAGCCCGACGGCTTTGTCCTTGCGGCAAAAGCGCTCGACCGTGCGGCTCAGACGCTCGGCATAAACTTTATCGGCGGCTTCGGTGCGCTCGTGCAAAAGGGTATGACCGTCGGCGACCGCAATCTTATTGAGGCTATTCCCGAGGCGCTCTCCTCCACAGAGATGGTCTGCTCATCGGTAAATGTAGCGTCCACCAAGGCGGGCATTAATATGGATGCCGTAAAGCTGATGGGCAGCACGGTACGCCGCGCGGCAGAGCTGACAGCCGACCGCGATGCGATAGGCTGTGCAAAGCTTGTTGTATTTTCGAATGTTCCCGAGGATAACCCCTTTATGGCAGGCGCATTCCACGGTGTAAGCGAGCCGGACCGTGTTATCAATGTCGGCGTTTCGGGTCCCGGCGTTGTGGCAAGTGCCATTCGCCGCGCAGGTGACTGCCCGCTTGACGAGCTTGCCGACGTTATCAAAAAGACCGCATTCAAGATTACGCGTATGGGTCAGCTTACCGCTTATGAGGCTTCCCGCCGCTTGAATGCTCCGTTCGGCATCGTCGACCTCTCACTCGCTCCCACTCCGGCTATCGGTGATTCGGTCGCCGAGATTCTTGAGGAAATGGGTCTTGAATGCACAGGCTGTCACGGTACGACCGCGGCTCTCGCGATGCTCAACGACGCAGTCAAGAAGGGCGGTACCATGGCATCCTCTCATGTCGGCGGTCTTTCCGGCGCATTCATTCCGGTATCCGAGGACAGCGGCATGATAAACGCCGTTCGCGAAGGCTCGCTCTCTATCGAGAAGCTCGAGGCCATGACCGCCGTCTGCTCGGTAGGTCTCGATATGATAGCAATTCCGGGCGATACTCCCGCCGACGTTATCTGCGGTATAATCGCCGATGAGATAGCTATCGGTGTTATCAACGGAAAGACCACCGCGGTTCGCGTCATTCCCGTTATCGGAAAAGGTGTCGGCGAGGATGTAGAATTCGGCGGTCTGCTCGGTCACGCACCGATTATGGAGCTCAATATGCGTTCTCCTGCCCGCTTTATCGGCAGAGGCGGCCGCATTCCGGCACCCATTCACAGTCTCCGCAACTGATATCACCGATGCGAGGCACTCAGCGCCGCAATTTCCGCTCGGCGCACTCACATATATAAATTTCCCCTTCATCCGCTCCCGCTTTGCGGATGAGATCGGAGGTATTTCATGAGCGATCTCACCTATGCAAAAATCAATCTCGACAATCTCACCGAAAACTATGGTACTATAAAAAGAATGACCGGCGACTGCCGCGTCATCTGCGTAGTCAAGGCGGACGCCTACGGTCACGGCGTCATCCCCGTCGTGCGCCGGCTGCGCAATCTCGGCGCATCATTTTTCGCCGTTGCCAACCTCTCGGAGGCACTGCAGGTTCGTGCTGCGACCCGCCGCGCCGATATTCTCATACTCGGCTATACCGATCCGAGATGCGCCGATATCCTTGTCGAGAATAACATCACTCAGGCTATTATCTCTAAGTCCTACGCAACAAAGCTCGCCTCTGCCGCAATGTCGACACGCGAGCAGAAGCCTGTACTCGGTCATCTCGCACTAAACTGCGGAATGAACCGCGTCGGCATCGACTGTACCGATCGCGGAGTTAACGAGGCATCGGCTGTTTTGGCACTGCCCGGACTTCGGATAAACGGCATATTCTCGCACCTCTCATGCGCGGACACCCCGAACAGCGAGTACACCGATAAGCAGATCGCGGCGTACAACAAGACTGTCGAGGCTATAGAGGCAAAGTGCGGAAAATTCGCTATAAATCACCTCTGCAACAGCGCCGCGCTCATGCAGCTGCCGTGTCAGAATCAAGATGCCGTACGTGCCGGAATAATGCTCTACGGTCTGAAGTCAACTCCCGACACGCCGCCGCTGACAAAGCCGGTAATGGAGCTGTGGTCAACGGTAACACACATTGCCCACGTATGCAAGGGGCAGCCGATAAGCTACGGTGCGGCATTTGTCACAGAGCGTCCGTCACGCATTGCGACCGTTGCTGTCGGATACGCAGACGGCTTTCGCCGAGCATATGCGGGTGATGTTATTATCCCTTCGGCGGGCGGAGCTCGAGCTCCGATAGTCGGGCGCATATGCATGGATATGCTCATGATAGACGTAACCGATATTCCGGGCGTCACGGTCGGGACCGATGTAATGCTATTCGGCAGCAGCGGTATCACCGCAGATGATGTTGCCGCCCGCGCCGATACCATCGGGTACGAGGTAGTTACCGGAATAAGCAAGCGCGTTCCCCGCGTATACAACTGATATACGCGATATATGATATGCAGAATATGAACCATGAAACGACTGCTGCCACAGCACGGCACACCGCTCTGCCGGACACGGTAGCGCTTGAGGGCGAAGAACTGGTAATAATAGATCAGACAGAGCTGCCGCGTCGGCTGAAACTGCTGCATTTGAGTGAGCGATATGAGATTTTCGAGGCGATAAAGAGCCTGCGCGTGCGCGGTGCGCCCGCTATCGGCGTAGCTGCGGCGATCGGTCTGTATATCGCGGCACACCGCAAGTTGACGCAGGAGCCGGATATCACATCATCGGCTATGCTCGGTCATATCGCGGAAGAAAGGGATTATCTTGCCTCCTCGCGTCCGACAGCGGTCAATCTCTTTTGGGCACTCGACCGCATGTATGCGCGCGCCGCTTCGCTCGCCGACGAGAGCCCGCGCGAGATAACGGCGGGAATGCGTGCCGAAGCGATTCGTATACGCGATGAGGACATAGCCTCCTGCCGCAGGATAGCAGAAAACGGTCTGTCTCTCCTGAAGCCCGGAAACGGCATTCTGACCCACTGTAACGCAGGTCAGCTTGCTGCCGTACGCTACGGAACGGCACTTGCACCGATACACCTCGGTGCAGAGCGAGGCTATGATTTCCGCGTTTATACCGATGAGACTCGCCCGCTGCTGCAGGGTATGCGTCTCTCGGCATTCGAGCTGAGCGAGGCGGGCATCAACACGACCGTTATATGCGACAATATGGTCGGCTCGGTCATGAAGCAGGGACTGATAGATGCGGTGATCGTAGGCGCAGACCGCATTGCAGCAAACGGCGATACGGCAAACAAAATAGGCACGAGCGTAGTTGCGATACTCGCGAAATACTACGGTATTCCCTTCTATGTCGCCGCGCCGCGCTCGACATTTGACCCGAATGCGGCAACCGGAGATGATATTCCGGTAGAGCTGCGCGATGCTGACGAAATAGGCGGTCTCTATTTTCGTGAGGATCTGATGCCGGAGCATGCAAAGGCATACAATCCCGCATTTGACATAACCGATCACTCGCTGATAACCGCTTTTATAACCGATGAGGGTATTCAGAAACGATAACGGATTTGATACTGTATGCCGTCGGGAAGCGAAGACCCGTGCCGCCGCAGATACGCACACATATACCAAAGGCACGATTATAGTCATAATACCGAAAAAACGAGCTGTCGCGCGACAGCTCGTTTTTTGTATTACCATCTTATTTTATACCGATTTTATACCGAATCATTTCTCCGCGACCATGGCAAAAGAAAAAAACGGGCATCCGTCGGACACCCGTAATATCATGTCGCTTAATGCATATCGACAGACAATTTTTTTGCCGTAATTATACCGTCACGCTGTTATGATGCCGTTATTACCGCTGCCGTTTTTTCTTCGAAATACAGCGCCGAGCGCTCTCTGCAAAGAGGCTGTTCAAAAAGCAAGCAGAAGCAGAAACAGAAACAAAATCAGAGTCTATCAAAGTCCGGTTTTCTTGGATCTCTTGGACTCGCGGCGACGCTTATCCGCCTCTCTTGCAGCTCTTGCCTCCTCCATCTCGCGGATAGCACGACGGCGGAGATTGAAATCGCTCTTGGGGTTGACGAGTTCGCGCCAATCGATATCACCGCGCTCGAGACCGCGGATAATCACCTCCGCAGAGGCAATATTTGTAGCGACGGGTACATTGTGAATGTCGCACAGACGAAGCAGGTCGAGTGCTATCTCGTTGGTAGAGGACTCGATCGAAGAATCACGGAAAAAGATAACGATATCCACCTCATCGTACGAAACGCGCGAGGATATCTGCTGAACACCGCCGTGTGATGCAGGCAGGAGGCACTCAACATCAAGTCCCGTAGCTTCGGCTACGCTTTTGCCCGTTCTGCTTGTCGCGCATATTCTCTGCTTTGACAGAATTCCGCAATATGCGATACAGAATTGATTGAGAAGTTCTTTCTTCTGGTCGTCGGCTATGAGAGCGATTTGCATGATATATACCTTTATCCTTTCGGTTATGATTTAAAATAAAAGTGAAGGCAGTAAAAAATCGGCACTGTCTGAGCCGCATAGGATCAAAGCGCCGCGAGGTACTTCCGCGCAGCCTTTTTCGGAAAGCCCGCAAAAAGCGGTACATCCTCGCCGCATATGCGAGCGGCAATGTTGGTAAACGCAGCCTTGCATTCCACAAGTCCGGTCTGCGCAACAAGTATTCCGTCCTCCTGATAGCGCTGTATCGTCTCATCGTCCGGAATAATGCCGAGCAGCCCGATGCCGGCTCTGTCGATTACCGACAGAATGCCGGGAAAATATCCGAGCTTTGTCTCGCTGTAAGAAAAATTATTTATCACGAGAAAGCTCTCCCGTGCGCCGAAGCTTTGTACAAGCGCTCCGGTACGCTCAGCCGCACGAAGCGACGCGGGATTATGCGTTGTGACGATAATGGCGACATCTGAGCATCCGACCGCGAGCTTCATCACCGTGCCGGAATCGCCGGGAGTATCAATAACGATAAAGTCATACCGTCCGGAGGACGATAGCTCGTCTATCACCGCGCTGAATGACTGCTCCGACGGTATCTGAAAATCGGTATACGGCGCTGCGCACATAGAGAGATACTCGCTGCGCGGGTCGCGGATAACCGCCTTTTCCGCCTTGACGCTTCCTCGGACAGCGTCGCCGAAATCGTACACGACCCTATCCTCAAGCCCCATTATCAGATCAAGATTACGTATATTGAAGTCGCAGTCGATAACGAGCGTCTGCTTTCCGCGCAGCGCAAGCGAATATCCGAGATTCGCCGTGACCGTGGATTTTCCCACTCCGCCCTTTAAGCTCGTCACGGTTATTATTTTCGTTTTTCTGCTCCCGCTGTCTTGCATACTCTTCTTCCGTCTCACATGCCGTCGGCATGGCCGCAGCCTGCTGTCCGTTCTTCAATATCTGTCGGCGATATATCGCCGCCGTTTTTCGGTGAAATATCACCGCTTGGCATAACCTTTCGTTTTATTTTATCATATTTACGTACAATTTGTCAAGCCGTACGGATGATATATTGTTATAAATAACAGAAAATTCATAATTATTTTTTTGTCTCGAATGCACTTCTTTGCCTCCGAAACGATAATAAACAAAAAACGAGCGGTTCGACAAATAATTCTTGCATCGACGGCTAATATAGGGTATAATATTCGGGAGAAGAATCAAACGGGATGTGCACGGACATCTTCCGCTCCGCCAAAGAGCAATGATCCGTTCACAACAAACATAGCGTTAAAAAGAGGAAACTTAATTGAAACACCGTCATACATGGCTTTACCCATCGGCAGGCAACCGCAGCGCATGCTGCTTACCGAGCGCAAGCAGCACCGCACAAGCGGCAATTACATACCGAAAGCTCGCTGCGCGCCGCGCCGTACCTCTGCTTTCAATCATTCTCGCACTGCTGCTCGCAATATCGGCGGCATTACCGATCGGCGCGGTCAATGCTCCGAACGGCTACGTCGACGATGCCTCGGGAGTGATTGACAGCGATACCTGTGAATATATCCGCTCACGCTCCGATGCGCTGTGTAAGCTGACCGGAGCTCAGATAGTTATTGCCATAACGCGCAGTCTAAACGGCGAACCCATCGACCGATACGCAGAGCGCTATTTTCTCGACCGCGAAATAGGCGATAAAAATAAGGACAACGGTGTCCTGCTGCTTATGGCAATAGACGACGGCAACTATTGGCTGACAAAAGGGAGCGGACTTGAGAGCACTCTGCCCGTCTCGTCGCTGAGAACGATGCTCGACAGCATCTTCGAGCCGTGCTTTGCCGCAGGCGAATACAGCGTTGGTACAAAGGCGCTGTTTGACGCCTTGTACGGAAAGCTGTGTGCGCTGTACGGGGTCAATCCCTCTCCGACCTCCGGCTCCTCCGCCATGATATCCGGCAGCACCGATACGCAGACCGAGGCTCAAGGCAGCGAGCGCGGGATACTGCCCTATATGCTGCTCGCAATAATAGCCGCAGCAATCGTAACGGTCGTTATCTTCCTCGTTCGCGCTATGCGGACTCCGGCAGAGGACACCGGCACCGAGAATCTTGATGGCTCGTCGATTGCGCCGCGCGATACCTCCGCTGCCGGCACGGCAAATTTCGTCGGATCGGCAAAAAGCATATCACAGTCCGCCGGAGCGGCGGAGCGAACCGACAAAAGATCCGTCGGAGCCGTCGGCAGAGGAAAAGAAAACGGTAATACAAGGACCGTGTTAGTCTCCGATGAATCGACACGCAGAGACTCGTCATCGCGTTCTGCCATCCGCGCAAGCTCAGCCTTAGCATCTCTCGGATCATCCGCCTCTCAGGCAAAGGCATCTGCAGCGCCCGCAGCAACTTCTGCTCGCACAACAGCTCCCACCGCCGAAAAAGCAGTCTCAGCCCCCGCAATGGCAGAGACACAAACTCCGGAGGAGCTGCAGCGTATACTGCTCGCGCGCAGACGCGCGGGCAGTGCCGGCAATGCAAGGAGCGCTCAATCGAACGGAGCAGCACAAAGCAGACAAGTATCCGCATCCGATATCACCGTTCCGCGCCGCGCGCCGTCCGTTCAGCCGGCACAGACCGCACGGTCGGGACAAGCGTCTCGCGGGATTCAAAATACAACTCCCGTACAGCGTCGGTCCGCACGCACGGCACTCCCCTCGCAGGGACAGGCGGTACGGCAGAGACAATCCGCACAGCGCCCGCCGCAGCCCGAGGGGCCGTTTGCTTATCACAGCGACCGAGACTACGGCGAGAGCCGAATACGCAGAGACGGCAGAAGAAGATAAAGCCGTCCGCCGAGAGTATGCACTATGCCTTACAATTTGCGGGAGCATGCGTCATGCTCTGCAATCGGAATAATAAAACAACACAAATAAGAACACCCGAACGCAGTTACATTCTCTGATATGTACCCGGTTTTCCTGACACATATCACTCCGCGTTCGGGTGTTCTTATTTGTTATGTATTTTCGTGCAGAAAATCATTTCATGCCTTAGCTGTCCTTATACGGAAGAAAGCCCGAGGCTAAGATCTCATCACGGCTCGCATTTATCCTGCCGCTGATAAGCTCCTCGCTCCCACCTCCGCCGCCGCCGAGCGTACGGAGCTGCTGTGCGAGTGCGCGCAGGCCGCTCCGACCCTCGGGCAGTGCGATAACGTAATCATAGCCCGTGTCGTCACTGCCGCTGAGCACCGCGCCTATACCGTCAAGCCGCCGTGCGAGCGCCTGAGCCGTATGCTTGCGTGCGGCGAGGCTGAGAGACGGCTCGAATACAACACCGCAGTGTGCATGCTCTGCGATAAGCTCTGACAGACGCATTTCAAGTACCGATGCCCTGTTTTTTTCAGCCTCGAGCTCCTGTCTGAGGCGCGCTACTCCGGCGGCAGCCTCCTGCTGCTTTACCGAGAGCGAGCGCGAGATAAGCGCAAGCTGTCCGAACTTTTGCCGCTCGTCGAACAGTGCCGCCATACCCGCAGTCGCAGTCAAGCGCATACCTCCCTTATAGCGCATGCTGTCAGTTATACGCAGCGCGCCGACGCTGCCTGTACGTGAGAAATGCGGCGCACAGCAGGCGCACAGATCCACGCTCTCGATACCGACAAGCCGAACCGGACCGCTCAGCTCCTTTTTCGAGCGATAGTCGATGGTACCGAGCTCAGAGCGGAGCGGGAAACGGCAGACGACCGGAATATTGCGCATTATCACCTCATTTGCCGCCGTTTCTATATCACGGATGTTCTCCTCGGTAAGCTCGCGGTCGGTATCAACGGTAAAAAAGCAAACAGTACCGTCCTCATTTTCCGACATATGAAAGCCGCGATTCTCGCAGCCGAACATCCGATGCGCGATACCGGAGATAATATGCTCTCCGGTATGGCTCTGCATGCGCGACAGGCGCGGACGCGCGTCTACCTTGCCTGTAACAGCAGTACCGACCGGTATCGGCAGTCCGGAAATACATACGACCGTCCCGCCGCGCTCACATGTCGAGACACGCAGCTCGGTACTGCCGAAGCACAGGACACCGGTATCGGCGCTCTGACCGCCGCCGCCGGGAAAAAAAGCAGTACGGTCAAGCTCTATCGCATAGCCGCCGTCGATCCCTTCGACCGACAGAACGGTCGCGTCAAATAACAGCGCTTCGCCGTCATGCTCGTATATGCGCGATGCTGCACGCGCCTGAAGTATCTGTTGTTCTGTCATATTTTTCACACCAATTCCGGAATATTTTTTTAGATTATGTTTATGAGTTTTCCCGGCTACGTTCTTTTGCAGATTCGGCCAGGGTTATTTTCCGACGGTTATTTTTCTCCGCCGATCGGTGTAAAGAGCCCGGAATGCCCTGCCGTACGGCGGAAAACTCCGTACAGCATAGCTACGATAAACGAATGTACCATGCAGACGACAAGCTCCTCGAGCGCGCGAGGTATCCAAAGTATCATAAACGAGCGTCCGGCATATACGGCGAGCAGCTCCTGAAGTATCTTGGTATTGACCGTTGTGACAAGCAGCCCCGACAAGGTTACAGATACAGCAATACGGGCAAAGTCGGGTGTGAGTATGCCTCTCTTGCCCACTCCGTGCCGACGGTCGAGCGCTGCTATCAGCGAGTCGAGCACAAGATACAGCAGTCCGGCAAGGCAGACCGCCTCCGGTCCTATTGTGGAGATAGCGATATAGCCGGAAAGATTGCGGCGGAAGGTATCGCTGCTTCGAACAGTATATCCGTCCGATGTCATTGATGCAACACCGCCGGAAGACGACAGCTCGAGCGTAACATCCTCGATAGAGTCCGACGCTTCAAACACCGCACCGACCGATGCTGCAAATTCCTGCGCACCGCTCCCATCCTCACCTACTATGGTAATGCGCGATGCGTCAATATCTCCGAGTGCGTCGGACGGCAAGCCCGCCGCCTTATACGACGACGGAATAACGAGCCGTGTCATTTCGATGCATTCGGAAAGCGCGCCGGCGCCGAGCTTCGTCACCGGGCGGCGATATCCGTCAAGCACCGCCTCGGACGGCAGCACGACCTCCGCGCCGTCGGTCACACCGAGCACCGTAAATACGTCATTGTTATATCGGGCGAGCGAAATCACCGTTTTTGAAATAAAGCCGAGCCTATCCTCTGCCTCAGCGCTGTCGGTCATTCCGCGCGTGGGCAGCTCCGATGCGGTAACGGTCAGCGAATTGATAACACCGTCGCTCGCGAGCGCGATATGCGAACTGACGCCGAGCACACCGAGTGCCGCAAGAACGACAATGACTGCCGTTCGGAACGCCCTGCTCTTACGCTCACGCGAGAGCGCGCGCCATATAACACCCTTCATAACACCGCCGACGAACGCCATGATCGTCAGCCACGGTATGTATGCGCCCTCCGGCTTTGCAAAATGCCCGATAAGGTCGGATAAGGCACTTGCAATACCACCGTACACCGGTCCGCAGACTATCGCGGGAAAAGCGGTAAATACTCCCGCAAGACTGACGCGCAGTCCGTCCGCTCCGAGCAGCGGTATGCGGAATGAGAGCAGCAGCTTTGCTACCACGGCAAGCGCGATAAATACCGCAGAAAAGGTCATGCGCCGCAAAAGCAGCGCTCTGTGCGCCCTGCGCTCGGCGGGATTTTCCGCTTTGCGTCCTCCCGGTCGCGGCACGTGCAGCATATCTGCCATACCGCAGCCCATGCAGCCGCCGCATTCTCCGCCGCATGACGGCATCTCGGCATCGGCGGATGCTTCACTCAAGGCTGCACCGCCGTCTCCGACAGTCTCGTCGGCGTTTCCGGGCGTTTTGCCGTCCGTCGGCGCATCATATGCCGATACACCGTCGGAAGCGATGCCCCCCTCCGTCTCGGATGCGGTCTGCGCGCCGCCTTCATAATTGTTTTCAAGCTCGTTTTCGTTTTTTTTCACGGTCTGTTCCTTTCCACAGACCCGCCCGACCGAAAAAAGCCAAAAGACCGCCGCTCGGATGCAGAAATCGCATTTTCCCGAGCCGAAGCCCGACGGAAAAAGCCCGAAGAGCAGTATGCCTCACCGCGCCGTCGGTCAATCGCCGACGAAATTATACGGTCCTCTGACATTATGCTTCTCGCTCTGCGCTGAAAGCGACAGTCCCGATTGATTCGATCGCAACAGCGGGATGCGGAGCGTACACCGCAGCCGACCGATAAGCCTCCGCGACACAAATGTATCGCAGCCGACACCGTTCGACTTTCGTCCGTCAGGCAAACTCCCCGTCCCGACGGCACTTCACGCGTACGTCCTACTCTGCAATTAAAAATTCAGGCGGGAAATGAGATATCCGCGCCTACATTTTGATTATATCACCGCCCCGCCGCCATGTCAATAGAAAAAAGCCGCCGCATGGGCGAATATTGCATTAAAGCAGCGGGTGCGCGAAATGATATCTTATTAATATGTGCTATTGACAAAGGCTGTAGGTTGATGTATAATACACGCATAAATAACGACTATGATTCGTTATACAGTATTTTTATCGAAAGGAAACAGATGCAATGACATGCTTCAGCTGCTGCGGATACTATTACTTTACATCAAGCGATGGACATTGCTCAGTTAACCGATAACTGCAATATCCACCGCCGGTTTTCGTATTATCGAAGCACGGCGGTGTTTTTTTGAGGTATACAATGGAAAATCTGCTCGACAAAGCAAGAGAGGAAATAAACGAGGCGGACAGAGCCATCGCGGCGGCATTTGAACGCCGAATGACCGCGGTACGGTCGGTAGCGCAGTACAAGCGCAAGACCGGAAAGCCGATATTCGATCCGGCGCGTGAAGCACAGGTGATCGAACGCGGCACGGCACTGATATCCGATGAGGAGCTGCGCCCGTACTATGCGGCGCTGCTCGCAGATATGATGAGAGTATCGCGCGAGTATCAGCACCGTGCACTTGCGGTAAGCGACACTATCCGAGTCGGGACCGCATCGGGCGGCTATGACATTATTCTCCGACGCGGCGCGCTGCGTGAGGTCGGCTCGCTGCTTAAGCTCGACCGCAAGGTAATGATAGTGACCGACGACGGTGTTCCCGCAGAGTATACCCGCGCGGTTGCAGAAGCATCTCGTACGCCTACCGTGCTGTGTCTGCCGCAGGGTGAGGACAGCAAGCGCATTCCGGTATGGCAGAGCGTGCTGTCGAAGATGCTCGAGAGCGGCTTCACCCGCAGCGACTGCGTTGTTGCCGTCGGCGGAGGAGTTGTCGGCGACCTTTCCGGCTTTGCAGCGTCGGCTTACATGCGCGGCATAGATTTCTACAATATCCCGACTACCCTGCTCTCGCAGATAGATTCGGGCATCGGCGGCAAGACCGGCGTTGACATGGACGGAGTAAAAAACTGCGTAGGCGCGTTTTGGCAGCCGAGGTGCGTTATAATCGACCCGAATGTGCTGTCTACCCTCGACCCGCGCCAGCTGCGCTGCGGTCTCGCAGAGGCTGTCAAGATGGCGGCGTGCTTTGATTCCGAGCTGCTTGACGAGATAGTGCTGAACGGCGGCAAGGATATCGACCGAATAATACACGACTCGCTGATGATAAAGCGCTCGGTAGTCGAGCAGGATGAGCGGGAAAGCGGACTTAGACGCGCGCTCAACTTCGGGCACACGCTCGGTCACGGGATAGAGGCAGCATCCGGCGGCGCGCTGCTGCACGGTGAGTGCGTTGCACTCGGCATGCTGCCGATGAGCGCCGGAACAGCAAAGGAAAAGATAATATCGGCGCTGCGTGCCGTAGGGCTCGATACTTCAATCAATATAACACCCGAGCTGCGGTGCGCGATACTCGACGCGGTATCGCATGACAAAAAGTCGGCATCGGGCGGCATCAGAATAATCACGGTAGACGAGCCGGGTCGGTACGGCGAGAGCATAGAGACCGCAGAGCAGCTCGGCGAGCGGCTCGACCGCACATTTGCCGTACAGACATAATCAAAGGTAAATTTATTTGGTCATCTGCGAAATACCGACGGAAGGGCGGAAAACGAAATGAAGAACACGATAGGACAGAGCATTTGCATAACTCTCTTCGGTGAGAGTCACGGCAGAGAGATCGGCTGCGTGATCGACGGCATTGCGCCCGGAATTGCGGTCGATGAGAATTATATCGCCTCACGCCTTTCGCTGCGCCGTCCGAGCGGGCTTATCTCGACACAGCGGCACGAGCCGGACGAGTTCCGCATCGTCAGCGGCGTTCGCGACGGCAAAGCATGCGGCACGCCGATATGCATACTCATACCGAACACCGACACGCGCTCATCCGATTACGAAAGCGGCGACTACCTCGCCCGTCCCGGTCACGCCGATTATCCCGCGCGCGAAAAATATCACGGCTATGAGG
Organism: uncultured Eubacteriales bacterium; assembly: GCA_900545935.1. Classification (GTDB taxonomy): domain Bacteria; phylum Bacillota; class Clostridia; order Oscillospirales; family CAG-272; genus UMGS911. Next base: position 32,411 of record URAP01000007.1, on the reverse strand, counting down.
ACATTCGCGGCGGCGGACATTTCAGCGGCAGAATAACCGCACCGCTTGTTGCGGCAGGCGCGATACTCTCTCAGGCGCTCGAGGAGCGCGGCATATATATAGGAACGCATATCGAGCGGCTCGGCGGTGTTTCGGACAGACGGTTTTCCGGAAATATAGCACAGATAACCGAGCAAATAAAGGCGATAGCGGACATGGACTTTGCAGTATTTGACCCCGAGCGCGGCAAGCTGATGCGCGAGGCGGTAATGGCGGCAAGAGCGGATGGCGACAGCGTAGGCGGCGTGCTTGAGACTGCGGTCACGGGAATGCCTGCGGGCGTGGGCGAGCCGTGGTTCGATACCGTCGAGGGACTACTCTCGCATGCACTGTTCTCCATTCCGGCGGTCAAGGGTGTAGAATTCGGAGACGGCTTTGCCCTCGCTGACATGCGCGGAAGTCAGTCGAATGACCCGCTGCGCGCATGCGGCGGCAGAGCGGTGGCACAGAGCAATCGCTGCGGCGGCATCGGCGGCGGCATAACAATGGGCAGTCCGATGATATTCTGCTGCGCGGTAAAGCCCACCCCGTCCATCTCGCGCGAGCAGCAGACGGTAAATCTCGGCACGGGTGAGAACGCGACGCTCACAATAAAAGGCAGACACGACCCCGCCATAGTTCACAGGGCGCGGATAGTCGTTGACAGCATGACGGCGATAACGCTCGCGGACATGCTCGCCGTACGCTACGGCACCGATTGGCTCGCCGGACGGTAAGCTCGGGCTGCGCCGAGCGCACACGGCAATTATAAAAACATCCCGCATGCAGCGGCAGCGTATGATAAAACGCAAAAACACGAAAGAGGAGCGGTTATGGAATACGGACTTATAGGCGAGCGGCTCGGGCACAGCTTTTCCGCCGTGATCCACGACATGATAGGAAAATACGGCTATACCCTGCGCGAGATACCGCGCGGAGGTCTTGAGAGCTTCATCCGCGAGAGCAATTTTCTCGGGCTGAACGTAACTATTCCATATAAGCAGGAGATAATGCCGCTGCTCGATGAGATAGATACAGCCGCCACGGACATCGGCGCGGTAAATACCGTTGTGCGGCGAGGCGACAAGCTGTACGGGTACAACACAGATTTTGACGGTATGTGCGGTCTGGCAAAGCATGCGGGAGTGAACATGCAGGGCAAAAAGGTGCTGATACTCGGCACCGGCGGCACATCGCTCACGGCTCGTGCGGTAGCTCGCAGCCTCGGCTGCCGCGAGGTATACCGTGTCAGCCGCAGCGGACGCGACGGCGCAATAACCTATGAGAAGGCATATGCCGAGCACGGCGACGCAGACATTATAATAAACACGACCCCATGCGGCATGCTGCCGGGCATATACTCCTGTCCTATCAGGCTCGAGGCTTTTTCGAGGCTCAGCGGTGTGCTTGATGCAATATACAATCCGCTGCGCACAACGCTTGTACAGCAGGCACAGTCACGCGGCATCCCCGCCGAGGGCGGTCTTTATATGCTTGTATGCCAGGCGATCGCCGCCTCCGAGCTGTTCACCGGAGAGCCTGCGGAGGATGGCATTGCCGAGCGAATATATTCCGCACTTCTCGCAGAAAAAGAAAATATAGTGCTCATCGGCATGCCCGGCTGCGGAAAGACTACCGTCGGCAGCGCACTTACAAAGCAACTCGGGAGAAAGCTCATCGACACCGACACAATGATAACCGAGGCTACCGGCATGACACCGAGCGAGATATTCGAGCAAGAGGGAGAGAGCGGTTTTCGCTGCCTCGAGAGCGAGGCGGTAAGAAAGGCAAGCGCCGAGACCGGCTGCATAATCGCGACCGGAGGCGGTGCGGTGCTCCGCCGAGAAAACGTAGATGCGCTGCGTAAAAACGGCAGACTCTACTACCTTGATCGCGGACTTGAGTCGCTTATCCCGACCCCCGATCGTCCTACGGCGAGCAGTGCCGAGGCGATACGGAAACGATACGAGGAGCGGCACGGGATATACGAGAGCTGTGCGGACAGCCGCATTTGCTTCTCCAGCCCCGATGAGGCGGTCACACAGATCTGCCGCGCTCACGGGCTCGACATCGGCTGAGTCCATAGCTTCGACATCGGTCAAGTACTTAATTCGATACATACCGAGCCATCGGATATCGGATATATAACATCGACCGGATGCACAAAAGCATTCAAGATCCACGCACCGACAGCGGATAAGAATTCGCTCCGGGCGGACAAAAAAACACTCCCGAAAGGAGCATGGCACATGAAGATACTGATACTGAACGGACCGAACATCAATATGCTCGGCATACGCGAGCCCGACATCTACGGCAAAAAGACATATACCTCGCTTGTATCAGACATTGAGGAGCACGCGCGGCAAAATGGCATCGAGGCAAGGATATGTCAGTCGAATCACGAGGGTGACCTCATCGACGAGATACAGCGCGCGTACGGAGTGTATGACGGCATCGTTATAAATCCGGGCGGATATACGCACACGAGCGTTGCGATACCCGATGCGCTCAAGGCGGTCTCCATCCCGACCGTCGAAGTGCATATCTCACACGTAGACGAGCGCGAGGAGTTCCGCAGGATAAACTACGTCCGCTGCGCCTGCGAGCACACGATATCCGGTCACGGCACCGACGGATATATCGAGGCTATCGACTATTTGATAGATAAACATTTTAAATAAACATTTAGGATAACCGAGTTGGGAATAGATAAAAATGTTAGGACTTTTTTAGCATTCCCAACAATACCGAAATTCCATATGAAAGAGGTTATAACAATGAAAATAACTATTTCCCCTTCAAGCGCATACGGAATCACATCGGCACCGCCCTCAAAGAGCATATCGCATCGCCTGCTTGTCTGCGCGGGGCTTGCCGAGGGAGTCAGCACAATTCTCGGAGTAGCGTACTCGGACGACGTTATGGCTACCATCGACTGCCTGCGTGCGATAGGCGCGGATGTGCGCATCTCGGGCGACACCGTTACCGTTCGCGGCTGCGACCCTGTGCACCGCACGGAGGAGGTCTATCTGCCGTGCAGAGAATGCGGCAGTACTATGAGATTCTTTATTCCGATATGTCTTTTGTCCGAGCAGAATGCACGAATCGGCGGCAAGCCGCGTCTCATGCAGCGCCCGCTCGATATATTTGAAAACATCTGTGCCGACAGCGGTCTGACCTTCTCGCGCGGAAGCGAAAATATTCTGCTCGGCGGTCCGCTCAAGGCGGGTGAATTCTCGGTCGACGGCGGAGTCAGCAGCCAGTTTATCAGCGGACTGATGTTCGCGCTGCCGCTGCTGCCCTCCGACAGCATAATCCATGTCACCGGAAAATTCGAGAGCCGCCCGTATATCGATATGACGGCGGATACACTCGCCGATTTCGGCGTTTCGGTCGAATGGCTCGACGAGCGCACGCTGCGCATTCCCGGCGGTCAGCACTACCGCCCCTGCCGCATGACGGTAGAGGGCGACTGGTCAAACGCCGCATTCTTCGACGCGCTGACCCTGCTCGGCGGCGAGGTGACCATCACCGGACTGCGCGACGATTCACGTCAGGGAGACCGCATCTACCGTCAGTATTTTGACGCACTGCGCGAGGGATGCCCTACCCTTTCGGTTCAGGATTCGCCCGACCTTGCGCCTATATTGATGGCATGCTCCGCATGCTTCCACGGCTGCACACTCACCGACACCGCAAGACTCCATATCAAGGAGAGCGACAGGGGAAAGGTGCTCGCGGAGGAGCTCGAAAAGTTCGGCATCCACTCGGATGTATATGACAACAAGGTAGTCGTACACCCCGGAACGCTGCGCGCCCCCACCGTCCCGATAGACGGTCACGGAGACCACCGCATCGTTATGGCTACCGCAATACTTCTGACAAAGGTCGGCGGCACCATCGACGGTGCCGAGGCTGTCACAAAGAGCATGCCCGACTTCTTTGCACGGCTCGAGGGGCTGGGAATAAAAATAACAAGAGAACTGTAATAAGGTAAAGGCATAACAAAGGCAATGGCAATGGCAATGGAACAGAAACAGCTACCAAATGACACAAGAATTCTTATAGTAGGTCTCGGTCTCATCGGCGGCAGCTACGCAATGGCGCTGCACCGCAAGGGCTATCATGTTGAGGCTATCGACCGCAGCGACGATACGATAGATTTCGCGCTCGCTCATGACTACATCGACAGCGGCTACACCGAGCCAGATTCCGAGGCGATAGGCAGAGCCGACCTCATCATTCTCTCGCTGTATCCGCACATCCTGCTCGACTGGGTGCGTGAAAACCAAAAGGCATTCCGCCCCGGCGTCATTGTGACCGATGTCACCGGTGTAAAGTGCGGCGTAGTTGAGCCGGTGCAGGAAATGCTCCGCCCCGACGCCGAATTTATCGCCGCTCACCCGATGGCGGGTCGCGAGCGATACGGTGTGCAGAACAGTGACGACAGAATTTTTTTCGGTGCGAACTACATCGTAGTACCCACCGAGAAGAATACGGCACATGCAATATCGGTCTGCCGCGAGCTTGCCGAGACGCTCGGCTTCGCAAGGATAACAGAGCTTTCGACAGAGGATCACGACCGCATGATAGGCTTTGTCTCACAGCTGACGCACTGCATCGCGATAAGCCTGATGACCTGCTCGGACAACACGCATCTGTCCGACTGCACGGGCGACTCCTTCCGCGACCTCACGCGCATAGCGCGAATAAACGAGGATATGTGGAGCGAGCTGTTCCTTGCCAATCGAGACGCACTGCTTCGCGAGATGGATGTCTTTATCGGCGAAATATCGGAGCTGCGCGAGCTGATACGACGCGGCGACCGCGAAAAGCTGATGGACAAAATGCGCCTCTCTACCGCCCGCAGAGCGGTATTCGACTGCGCAGATGCGGAAAACAAGGAGATAAGTGCCTCGGCACTCTCACATACACAAGCCGTTGACGGCATACCCGGAAAGGATTGACACACCACCATGAATATGATTTTTGAACGCAAGCTCGCTATCCCGCAGGAAGTCAAGAAAATGTTTCCGCTTGACAACGAGCTGCACTCACTTGTACAGAAGAGAGACAACGAGATAAAGAAGATACTCTCCGGCGAGGACGATCGTCTCCTGCTTATCATCGGACCCTGCTCGGCAGACAACGAGGACAGCGTTATCGACTACATCTCGCGTCTGCGCAGGCTTCAGGACAAGGTCATCGACCGTATCTACATCATCCCCCGTATCTATACCAACAAGCCCCGTACGACCGGCGACGGCTACAAGGGAGTTCTTCATCAGCCCGACCCGAGCGCAAAGCCCGACCTGCTCAAGGGTATCATCACCATCCGCGAGCTGCACATGAGAGCGCTCCGCGAGACCGGCTTTTCCTGCGCGGATGAAATGCTCTATCCCGAGACACACAAGTACCTCGACGATATGCTAGCATACGTCGCGGTCGGCGCGCGTTCGGTAGAGAATCAGCAGCACCGTCTGACCGCGAGCGGTCTCGAGGCTCCCGTCGGAATGAAGAACCCGACGAGCGGCGACTTCTCGGTAATGCTCAACTCCATCACCGCAGCACAGCACAAGCACACCTTCATCTACCGCGGCTGGGAGGCGCATTCGCAGGGCAATCCCTACTCTCATGCCATCCTGCGCGGCTACATGAATAAGCACGGTCAGACCATGCCTAACTACCACTACGAGGACCTTGTACACCTCATCGACGCCTACAATAAGCGCGAGCTTGCAAACCCCGGCATCATCGTCGACACCAACCATGCAAACTCCGGCAAGGACCCGCTCGCACAGCCCCGCATCATACGCGAGGTCATCGAAAGCGGACGCAATAACCATGAGATAAAGCGCATGGTCAAGGGCTTCATGGTAGAGAGCTACATCGAGGACGGCGCACAGCCTATCGGCGGCGGCATTTACGGCAAGTCCATCACCGACCCCTGCCTCGGTTGGGCAAAGACCGAAGCTATGGTCCTCGACCTCGCAGACAGAGTCTGAGCACGCCGACACCCAAAACGTACGACCCCATATAAAAAAAGCCTCCCTCGCGGGAGACTTTTGTTTTTTCAAGCGGTATCCGAGCTTTCGGGCATCGACCGCCGCGTTTATTCATTCGGGCATTGATATTCATTCGGCAACGACCGCAATGCTCATATATTCGGCATCCGTCATTCGTTGCCTCCCGCGCCTTCTGTTTGTTTGCTGATTCTATTCATGTCACGTTGTGCGCATACCAGTCCGTAATAGATACCATGCTTTTTCATCAGTTCCTCATGCGTACCGACCTCAGCCACGCCGCCCTTATCAAGCACCACAAGTCTCGTCGCATTGCGGAGCGTAGAAAGTCTATGCGCGATAGCGATAGTGGTTCTCCCCTTTGAGAGATATGCGAGCGAGCGCTGTATTTCGCGCTCTGTCTCGGTATCGAGTGCGCTTGTCGCCTCGTCAAGAATGAGTATACGCGGATCGTGCAGCAATGCGCGGGCAATGGAGATACGCTGACGCTCTCCGCCGGAGACGGTCATTCCGCCCTCTCCTATGCGGGTATTATATCCGTCGCTCATCCGCATAATAAAGTTATGCGCCCCTGCGAGCTTTGCTGCGGTTATGACCTCGCGACGGGTCGCATCGGGCTTTGCGTACGCTATGTTCTCATAGACCGTACCGCCGAAAAGAAAGGTCTCCTGAAGCACGGCACCTATCTGCGAGCGCAGACATCTGCCCGAGTAATCGCGTATATCTACGCCGTCTATCCGAATGCTTCCGTCACTCACATCGTACATGCGCATTATAAGGTTGATAAGTGTTGTTTTACCGACACCCGACCGTCCTACAATACCTATGGTCTCACCGGGCATGATATCGAGCGAGACACCGCGCAGAACATCGCCGTGCTCATAACCGAAGTTGATGTTATTTACCGATATCTCGCCGGTAATATTCCGCTCTACCGGATGCTCGGACTCCTTCATATCCCCCTCCTCGTCGACTATCTCATATATCCTGACGACCGAGACGGAAACATTTACGAGCTTGCGCAAAAAGCTCGAGAACCAAAACAGCGGCGAGTAGAGCATCGTAATATACGAGGATATCTGCTGCATATATCCGAGAGTCATATCACCGCGCAGAATACCGCGTCCCATATACCACATAATAAAGAACTGGCCCGCGCCCATGAGGAACTGCAATATCGGCATGACCACACTGTACCACCGATCGGTGATCAGCTTCATATCGCGTTCCTTTGCCACATAGCGCTCATATCGAACAGATTCCGCACGCTCTCTGCCGTAGGATTTTACGACACGGATGCCGGAAAAAATATCGTGCATCACCGTCGAAGCATTCGCCGAAGCTATCCATGAACGAAGAAAGCGCGGCCATATAAAGCGGTTAAAGCGGTGATTCAGCATATAGATGAGCGGCATCGGCAGCAGTATCGCAAGCGCGATCGCGGGGCTGTAAGAAAACAGGAATATTCCCACGCCGATAAACATCACTGCCATCTCGATAGCCTGACCGATATCGTTAACGAGGAAGTTCTTCAGTACCGCCGTGTCGCTGCTGACACGACGCATAAGGTATCCGACCTTTCGTCTGCCGATATCGCCTATGCTCAGCTTCATAATACGGCTGAATATCAGATTGCGGAGGTCGACCGTCACCCGGTTGCCGGCACGTGCGAGCAGAACGCTGCGCACCACCGTAACTATGCGAGAGAGCACGCCTACGCCGAACATCATTGCTACCGTTACGAGAAAACCGCTGATCGGCGGCATATCGTCGGCATTTATATAATCGTCGGTAAGCACGCGCGTAAATATAGGAGAAACAATGTCAAAAGCCGCCGAGACAAGGTAAAGAAGCACCGATATGTATATTATAAAGTGACTCGAGCGCGCCTCGCGCCACAGCCGCCGAAAGTATTTGCCCTTTTCGGCGCAGCGGGGGCACACCGACGAGCCCTGCTTATACGGCATTCCGCATTTAGGGCAGACCTTTCGCGACCGCTGCTCGTAAGAATCGTCGTAAATGCCGCCATCTGCCCATATACCGAGCCGAAGAGCAGCCCCGGCATACAGCTTGGCATAGCTCATGTCAGCACGACAGAGCAGGTGCTCACCGGTCGAGTCCTTATATTCGATACAGACGCTGCCTACGTCATCGCGGCAGGTAAATACCGTGCCGCGTTCTACGTCGATACGCGACGTATCACCGACCGCGCTTCCGTACTGCGCGGCACTGCCGCCGGATGTAAGTTCGCTGTCGGATCCTGCTTTGTTATAAATTTCCGATTTATTGCCGGACTCTGTTCTGCCTCCGATATCCGCGATCAGGAGCAGCTGTCGTCTCTCACCGTCTCCGACGAGAAAGATCGCTCCGTCGCAGCGCTCGGCAGCGCTAAGGTCAAAGCCTATCGCACCGGCAGCACCGCCGATCTCCTCGGCAAGCTCGGGCAGCGCCGCTGCCGCGCGCGATTTTATTTCCGAGCCGAGCTCCATAGCCGCTCCCCCTTTCTTTTGTCATTAATACCGATCTGCCGCGAGTACGGCATAGCTTGGCACTGACGGTGCCGCTCGGTTATCGAACGCCGCTGCGCCTGACACTCATCACTGCGCCGCTGCGCCGTCGCTGCATATTATATGCACTGATCGAGTCGTCTCCGACTTGCGCTGTCGAGTGCGGCAATATCCTTTATCTCATATCTGTTTCCGCTCTGGTCGAGAATTATCACTCCGCCGCCGGAGGTCTTGATCAGGCTGCTCGTTGCGTCGCGCACGGATATCTCGATCTCACCGGCATCGGTATCGAGCCGCCATAGCTGCATACCGCGCTTGTTCGCTATACCGCCGATCCTGCGTACATGCGGCATATAATAGACAACATCAAGCTCGGCGCGCAGGAGCGCAGACTGATCCGGTTCAAGCTCCGAAAGCTCTGCCACCATACCTATCTCGATGCCGTCCGCATCGAATACCGAGATATACGAATCCGGCACATCGAACGGAAATGCTCTGCGCAGCGAGACTCTGTCATAGCGGCGAAGCTCCTCTGCCGAGAAGCTTTCCTCGGCACCCGGCATTGCATTTGCCGCCCGCCTGCGCGCTATGCGTTCAGCCGTCGCCGTATCAAGCTCGAGCGCGAGAAAATCCCCTCGCCGTGAAAAATGAGCGTTATCGGAGCCGAGCTCTATCATACCGGAAATATCGTCGAGCGTCTCCGCATCGGTCATCACATCCCGCTCGGATATATTTTCTGTCATTTTTTCGATCGGAGCTGCCGACTTATTATCCGTCATACCTTCCGTCGAAGCCGCGGTGCTTTTTTTCTCATCCATTTTCGCCGTCTCCTTTCATTTTCGTCATATCCGCGCATTCACATAGCACAATATACACAGCTCCGCTTAACAGCAGTCAGCCCTCTACACCGATATTTTTAAGCGCCTCGAGCTGGAGCTTATACAGCTTTGCATATATTCCGTCGAGCGCGAGCAGCTCCTCATGCGTTCCCCGCTCCGGAATCCTGCCGCCGTCGACGACTATTATACTGTCCGCATCGCGGAGCGTAGACAGTCTGTGCGCGATAATTATCGTTGTTCTGCCGCGCGTAACGCCGCTTATAGCGCGCTGTATCAGCCGCTCCGTGTGCGTATCCATCGCAGCGGTTGCCTCATCCATTATGAGTATCTTCGGGTCGCGCAGCAGCGCGCGGGCAATGGATATCCGCTGACGCTCGCCGCCGGAGAGATCCTTGTTTCCGCGGCCTATCCTCGTCTGATAAGCATCCGGCAAACGCATGATAAATTCATGTGCTCCCGCGAGTCTTGCCGCATTGATGACCTCTGCACGGCTCGCCTCCGGGCGGGCATAGGCGATATTGTCATAAATGCTGCCGACGAAGAGGTACGTTTCCTGCGAGACGATCGCTATATTCTCCCTCAGGTCCGCCATACATACCTGAGATATCGGCACGCCGTCAATGCTTATACTGCCCGCAGTCGGGTCGTACAAGCGCATGAGAAGGTTCACAAGCGTTGATTTTCCCGCGCCGGTATATCCGACTATGCCGAGAGTTTCGCCGGCAGGGACGCGAAATGAGACATCCTCGAGCACACGGTGAACTCCGTCATACGAAAACCCCACTCCGTCAAACACCACATCTCCCCGCGGCGCGGGCATGGATATAGGATGCTCTGCCTCTACAACGTCCGGCTCGGCATCAAGAATATCGGTAATGCGAGACATTGCATTGAGCGAGTCGGACATTGCGTATATCATGTTGTAGAAATATTGGATAGGTGCGTGGACCATTCCGACATAGGTAATGAATGTATAAAACTGACCGTAGGAAAGCTCCCCATGCATAACGTACAGTCCACCTACCGCCCATGCCGCCGCAACGCTGAGCGAAAGTATCACCGTCGCAAGCGGAAACGCAGCAGAGAAGAACACCGATGCATGCAGATCGGCATCCGCCTGAGCCTGACTCACGCCCTCGAAGCGGGCATTCTCCTCCTGCTCCTTGGCAAAGGTCTTGACAACGCGCATTCCTCCGAAAACGTCGGAGAGCAGCGCCTTAAGCGTTCTGTCTGCGGAAAAGCGGCGAGCATTATACGAGCGCATCTTTGAATAGGCGAGCCTCCACAGCAGCACAGCGACCGGGATAACGGCGACCGTCAGCAGCGTCAGAGGCACGCTGATGCACAGCATTATAATAAATATTACAAAGACCTGCGCAAGATTTACAAGCAGATACGGCAGTCCGTCGCCGAACAGCCAATATATAGTCCCTGTATCGCCGTCGACCATCTGCATCAGACCGCCGGTCTGCCGTCCGGTAAAAAACGCCACCGACAGCCGCTCAAATGAGGAAAAGACCTCTTTCTTCAGTTCATATATAAAGTCGGCTGACATCTTGCAGCTAACGAGTGCGCTTACGATAGAATTAACGGTGGAAAGGAGCTTTGTTCCGACGCTGAGCAGCAGCACAAGCCCTATCGAACCGAAAAAGCTGCCGCCCTCGGTCAGCACCTCGTCGACATAAAAGCCGGAAGTAATGTAAGGAGTAAGCACACCGAGTGCCGAGCTTATGACCATAAACAGAACGATAAGCGCCATTCTTGCGCGGTATCGCTTCATAAGTGCAAGGAAGCGATGCATAATGCTCGTCGGTCTCGCACAGCGGGAGCAGCGCGGAGGATTTCCGCTCATAGCGGCACCGCAGCGAGGACAGATGTTTTTGACCTCACCGTCGGACGCCTCTCGCTCCGGCAGTTCGCCGCACTCGGTCAAAGATGCGAGCACGCGAACAAGCGCATCACCCGAGCTTCTGCGGTCAAGCGACATGCGCGCAAGCGTTATTCCGTCGCCTCCGCGCTCCGCCACTATCCGCAGTCCTCCCGGAAGCTCCTCTACGCGAAAGCCGCCGAGTCCCACACGGGATATGCGCGTCACCGCCGTAATATCAATACGGTGTCCCGGGAGCCTTCGCTCCCACGGCATAAGACCGATAAACCGACGCAGAGCGCGCGCCGGAAGTCTGCTGCCGGTTATCCGCTCTGCTCTGCCGAGACGAACCGTGTACATAACAACGTCTATGCTGTCCGGAAGAACAAAAACGCGGCATTCGGATATCATACCCTCCGGCGAGCGGTCGAGCTCGGCGCAGTATATAAGAGCGTTCGCGTCAGCCACGCTTGTGTCAGGCACGGTCATACCGCCTGCCCGCTTCGACCGTCTGTCCGCATCGTCTCCGGCAATGCCGTTGAGCTCTATGCCGATTTTTGAATTACTTCCAAAGGCTTCGGTCGAATCGAACCCGATTTTTTCAACCGTTCCGCCGTCCGCTTCATATCGGTACAGCGCTGCATACACCTCAAGATCGCGCGCACTCGGTACATATTCCATCCGTTCGGGGGAAGCCTTTTTCGCCTTATCGGTCGACTTGTCGTCCGATGATTCGCACGGGCGCGAGTCGTTGGTCTCATAATGCTCGTCCACAGATTTTTTCTTTTCCGCAGATTTTTCTTTTCTATCTGCCATCGGCGCTTCCTCCTTTCGTTTTGCCTTGTATCATGTGCGGCAGAGTCCGAGTAAAAAAACACGCTCCAAACGCAAGCCCCATCATATCATTCGCATTTCATCCGCATACTTTAATCGGACGATCTCTGATGTCGGCTTGCAAATACATCGGTATTTTCGCCGCAAGTCAAAATATGGAGACTTTACAAAACCGAAAAGTCTCCATTGTCTGTATTTATTCGTTAAGATTCATATCTGCGGCATTGATAATCAATAATGAGATAGAAATGCCGCATGTTGTCACAAGATTCGTTTGGCTTTCGGTGCCGCCCGCCCCGGCGCAATATCTATTTGCGTTGTGATTTACGCTTACTTCTTTTCTCGCTGTGAAAATACGCTGCGAAAGCCGGGTTCCTGCCGCTGCACGGTTCTTCTCTGCTCCTCGCGCCTCGCCTCTGCGCGCGCTCTGTCCTCACGGGACGGCATGCTTCGCTGCAAGTCGTTTCGTGCAGCATCGCGCACTCTGTCCTCCCGTCTGTCGCCGCGTACTCTGTCCTCACGCGAATCACCTCTGCGTATAGCATGAAGCTCTTCTGCGGGTATTCCGGTCGCATTAGCCACATCGTGCTTTGCGCTGCGAAGAGCCGAGTCGAGCAGATTTTCGCATTCGGTGCCGAGCCTGTGCGACAGCTCGCTTATCTCCTCGTCTGCCCCGTTGACAGCGCTGCGAAGCATACCGCAGACATTGCCTATGACCAAGCCGACCTCGCGCTCTATGCGCTTAGCCATATCGTCTACCGAGCAGCCGAATGCCGCACCGACATTGCGGAGCTTTTCCTGCGTCCTGCGGCAGTCCTCCTCGGCATCACGGCGAAGCCCGTCGGCATCGTCACGTGCGCGCGCAAGCTCATCACGAGCTTCAGCGCGTATAGCCTCAGCCTCGTTCTGAGCGGCTGCAACGACCGACTCGGCATTCTCGCGCGCATCGAGCAATATCCTGCCTATCTGAGCGGATACCTTGTCATATGCCTCGGCCTTTTGCTTCTCCCCGGGTACCGACTCATTCTCTGCGCCGATTTGCGCCTCCGCCGAGCGCAGCTCCGTAAGCTCCTGCCTCAGCGAGTTGATCATATTCGCGCTGCGAGTATTCTCACTGCGAGCCTCTGTCAAAGACTCGGACAGTACGCTGTTCTGCCGTCTGAGATCCGTTATCTCCGCGTCGTCGACCGCCGCGAGCTTTTCCTTCAGCTCCGCAATCAAGCGGTCACGCTCGGCGACCGCCGTACTCAGGTCGTGTATGCGGTCCTCATGTTCTTTTGAGGACGCGAGAAAGCTCGCGTTTGTCTCTCTTATATAATTATTTATATCGTCCTTGTTATACCCGCCGACCGCAGTGCGGAAGGTGGGTGCGGGCATCTTATCAAGCATTTATAATTCAGACCTTTTCAGTTATTCTTTTGTTCAGCACGAATTATAGCCTCAACGGTCGCAAGATCGTCGGGCGTATTTACACCGAGCAGCTCGCGCTCGTCGGTGGTGGTTGCCGAGCCGACCTTATCGCCGCACTCGAGCATTATCTTCGGCACATCGGTCAGATAGTATTCGCCCGCCGCGTTGTCGGCATTTATCTTTCCGAGAGCGTCTACCAATCGGTCGCAGCGGAATACATACAGACCGACGTTCAGCTCCTTTATTGCCCTCTCCTCGGGTGTACAATCCTTGTGCTCGCGTATACCTGTGATGTTGCCGTCCGCATCGCGGATGATCCTGCCGAACGGCAGCGCCCTCTCGCTGACGCAGGTCAGCATTGTGCAGCTGTTGCCGCTTGCCTCGTGCTCATGGCAGAGCTGCTCGACCGTCTCGCGCTTGATACACGGAACATCGCCGCTGAGAATGACAACATCACCCTTGTAATCCTTAAGCCCCGACTGCTCTATCGCGCAGCGGACCGCATAGCCCGTGCCGTAGCCGTCCTGACCCTGCAGCGCATAGTTGCGCTCCGGGAATGCCGCCTTTACCTCGTCAGCCATAAAGCCTACAACAACGGTAATATCCTCGTCGGGAATAAAATCAATGGAATCGAACACATAAGAGATAAGCGGTCTTCCGCAAGCCTCGCGGAGTACCTTCGGGCAGGGATGTTCATTATCGTACAGTCTCGTTCCCTTGCCGCCTGCCATGATTATAGCCTTCATTTTTATTTCCTTTCACCGCCGCGCGGCGCGCAGCGCCGTAGTATTTATGATATAAAGCAATCTTTCTCGCTAATGTAACAAGGGTATTTTAACACATATTTGTCAAATTGTAAACACTATTTTGTCATTTGCCGAAATTTCGGCACTTTTTTACGCCCCGAACTCGCGCAAAATGTATCGCCGCATTGAATTCGGACACAAAAAATGCGGGGCGCTCGGTTTCCCGCGCACCCCGCTGCATAACCTAAGCTTCGGTTATACGATTATTTTACTCTGTATTGAACCCACTCCACGGCATTACTTACATTTTCGTATACGGTCGGATCATACGTTGATTCAAAGCTATAAGTATAAACCAACGAACGATCTCTGTAAGAATACTCCGTATGTGTTTCTGCCGGAACATCGGTCGATTCACCGAAGAACCACTTATTATCATATGAATGCGAGAACATACTGCTGTCATAGTATCCGTAAAGTCCTCTGTAGCCAAGCGATTCAAGAGGATACGTAAGATTTATTTCATCATATTTCGTGCATATTCTACCGCTGTCAGACTTGTAATTTTTGGTGCCGAAGGAATAACCGTCACTCGACCGATAGATCCAATAACGATAGTTGGTATATGCCTCTCTGTCCGTTACGGTTTTTGTCTGAACCTGACGCGAATCGCTCGAGGATATGCTGTTTCTTGACCACGAGCTCCATGCGCCGTAGTCACTCCACTGTGATGAAGAAGATACGAGCTGCCACTCGCTCCTCTTCACCGCATCAACACCGCTTGTCGATGAAACGGTAAAGCTCCAGTAGCGATTCACCGCCGCTCCGTCCGCCGGAACACTGTCGGCTCTTACCCAACCGGACAGCGGCTTCAGCTCCCAATGCGCATACAAGGTGATATCATCTGTTCTTGTAACCACATCATCTTCCGTGATTCTCGTACCTCCGTCCTTTTCCGTAAACCATCCCAAGAAATTATGATAGTCACGAGCCGGCACGGGCAATGTTCCTATTTTTTCTCCATAAAAAACACTGCACGAAGCTTCGGAAGCGTCAAGAATTCCCTCGTTCGCATCAAAGCTGACGGTGCTTTGCCCTTTAATATATCTTGCGAATTCTTCCTCCGAGATTTGGATCAAATCGCCGTTTGAAATACTTATGTAATCTTCGCCGGAAACAGAGTTAACATAGCCGAGGTTGCCGGTCACACCGAGATAACCTGATGCACCGTCTGCAGTCACCTGCGACTCGATAACAAGGTTCTTTCCTATGATCGCATAGCTCGAGTTTGTTTTAACTGCGCTGTCTTGAGAGAGCGACAAAATTGCGCCGTCCCTTTTTAGAATCACCGCAGTAGTATTGCTGTTAACAAACACCTTGCGCAGCGTAAGCTTTCCGGAATCAACCTTTATCGGTGTCCCGCGGCTATCGACTACCGTCAGCTCGTTCAAGGTTGTATTCTCAGCTGAAGAATCGATGCGGAAATCATTATAGGTCTTTGTTCCGCCGTTAATTTCAATGGATTCTATCTTGGGAACGGTAAGTGACAACGGTGTTCCTTCTGCAATATACGATATATCAAGGACAATATTCTGCGCTCCGCTGTCAAGAATTGCTTTTATAAATTCCTGCGTAATTTCTTTTTGCTTTGCTCTAATTTCCTCATCCGAAGCGTCGGGCAATTGCTGCACCGCCTCAGTGTAAGAAGCCAAAGAGTTAACCGCCCTTACGCTTATACTTTTCGCCCCGACAAATGCGTCTGTTCCTATCTTTACGACATTCGAGGGAATATTCATGTTGGTAAGATTTACACATCCCGAGAATGCTTCGTTTCCGATAGACGTAAAGCTGCCTACAACCTCTTCAAGCATGGTACAGTTCTTAAACGCGCCGTCGGGAATCTCCGTAATAAACTCACCTAAAGACACGGAACGAACGGACTTTCCGGCAAATGCCTTGCCGGATATTTCGGTCACCTTATATGCCTGCTTACCGTCGGAGACATAGGAAGGAATAATAACATCCGTAGATTCTCCTACATATCCGGTAACCTTAGCCGTACCGTTAAGCGAATCGGTTATATACTGAACGCCGGTAGTTTTTGAGGTTCTTCCGCTGACATATTCAAAAACATCATACGGAATTTCAAATGGCAGGCAGCTATACTCACAATCATCGAAAGAGCCGCCCTTAGGTGTATAATCCAGAAATTCTTTCACATTATCATCCATCACACTGAATGTATATGTAAAGTATGATTTTGCAGCATAGTCGTAACCGACAACGGCAAACACGTGAGCCTTTCCTACCAATATACTTCTGTATTTTCCTTCGATTCTACCGTCTACGCTGTAGGTCGAGGTCGTAGTTTTACTCTCGAGCTTGCTGTATGTAACAGACGACGAAGTACCCGTCGTGTTACTTGCGGTAGAGCTGAAGCCTTGAGTCTTGGTATCACTTCCACCCTTAGAATAGCTGTTGCCGTATCCCTTAGTAGTTGTAACGATGTCGGACAATGCATTTCTCACAGTCTGACTTGTGCTGTGCTGCTGTGTCGAGGTGAAAGCACCGGCATAATTCCAACTGCTCGTATTTTCATCAATTTCGGAATTTACCGTAACCTTATCGGTTCCCGTCTTAGTAACCGTATTTGTGTTATTATGGTATCCGTACTTAAGTCCTCCATTGAATTCAAATCCGTTTTCGTGTCTTATACCGGAAGATACTGCGTCCTTGTCGGAGCCCGATGCGGAATGATTATATTCATTGTCCTTGGACTTACTTGTATATCCATAAGAATCGGTTGCGCCGTATTCCGACGATGCGCCGAGGCTTACCTCGGTTTTATTAGTATAATTGCCGCTTAAGCTTGCATCAAACTGATGCCCCTTATCATTGGTCACGGTCTTTGTATCATAATCGTATACAGTCGATCCGTCCTCTGTCTTATGATAGGTCGAACCGCCGTTTTGTGCAGAAACACTCAATGTTCCCGACGACGTCGTCGCCTCTGTTTTGCACTCCTCCGTTGTCTTTCCGATAGACTTTGCCCAAGTCTCGTTTACCGTGGTAACGTCATTCCAGTTCTCGGACAATGTCCAGGTGGAGGAATTCGATGTCATATCGGAAATAGTCTTAGAGACATTCTCCGCTTCCGAATTTGTAATACTCGTTGTATAGGTTTCGGAAACCTGCTGCGACAAGCCGGCTACACTTTGGATCTCCCAAAAAGGCTTGTCGGCATTAAGAGGTATATTACGAATTTCACCGATCTCATACGTGAAGTAAACAACATTCGTATTCTGATCCTCAAGGATGATCGGATTGCTGTCATTCTTGCTTACGGCAAGGTTACGCAGACTTGTATAATAAGCATTAAGCGTGATATTTCCGGTAGTGCCTATCGGAATTGTTTTGTACTCCGTGCCGTCATTATCATACCAACCGAGAAATTTGTAATTATTTATCTCCGGGTTGTACAGATTTGAATTACCCTTGCTGACGGTATAGTGCTGCTGTGCACTGCTCGGAGCAGAAGTAACCGGCGTCTGATAAAGATTATACGTAATATCGTACACCATCTCGGTTACGTGCGCGTACAATTCTATGTTTTCGGTCGCCGATGCGGGTATTTCCTTTATCTGTGCTGCTCCGTCTCCGAAGCCGTCGTACCAACCATCAAAGGTATATCCGTATTTTCCGAGATCGAGATTTTTAAGCACCTTGGTCTCTCCCGGTACATAAGAAAAGTCAAGCGCACTCACATCTATCTGCAGTGTTTTCAGATACGGATGCTTCGCCTCGTTTACAATGTTGTATGTAATAGACCTTGTATTCGGCTTGATGGGCTCTATTCTCTCATGTCCGCTGAGCCATGTATTGCATCTATCGCACCAAATGCCCTCGGTATAACCCTCGGATGTAGATGTTGCCGGAACAGCTTCTTTAACAATTTCATTATGCGCCGCTTTCAGGATCGTGCTTTCGTGCGAAACTTCATTTTCTGCGGCATCATCCGAGAAACACTTTCCGCACTTTGTGCAGCTCCAATACTCAATATTACCGTCAACCGTACATGTCATAGCCTTTGCGGCGACATGCTGCAGAGCATGCGCGCACGGCTCGTAAAGCGGATAATCTTCTTCTCCGAACATGACATGATACAGCAGATAAACAGCATCGTTGCTGTTTACCTTGCCGTTTCCGTCCATATCACCGTTCTGGCGAATCGGATAGTCATCCTTGCCGAACATAACATAATACAGCAAATAAACCGCATCATTGCTGTTCAGCTTGTCATTTGCGTCCATGTCTCCGCGGATCGCATTACGAATCGTGACGCTGCCCGAAATAATACTGACGGGAACGGGTATTTCATTATCCGCATCATCCATTCGTTTAAGTGACATCGCACACATAACATTTACGTCTGCGTCATCAACTATCTTATTGATTTCAAACGTCAGTTTAACGACCGTGCCGTTAGCATCGGTATTTTCACTGAACGCCAATACGCCGCGCCCCTGTGATTGATTCCAGTTTTTAATTTCCGCATCACATATCCACTCAACATCAGTCAATGTCATTTTGTCGGTATCAAATGTGATGTTTGAGATCGACATACTCTTAACCGTGGGCGCATTTTTCAGAGTAATATTCATCTCTACCGTTTCGCCCGGCATAGCGAATACGCCATCCATAATTAGCTGAGCGTCTGCCGTGCCGGATGATTCTGCACTGATCACGGTCACGGGTGCCGCCGTGATCACCATAAGCATTGTTAAAAGAAACGAAGCAATTCTTGTTGACAACTGTTTTTTGGTGCCCATAAATACCCTCCCTAATTTATTTTATCGTTATCGGTATCGTCACCGATTGACAGGGAATCGTTATCTCATCCTCGTTTGCATCAAAATATGTAACCTTGAGATTAACTGTGATCGTATGCGTCCCCGATACGGCAGTACTGAGAGGCTTTAATGTTATATTGAAGATTTCGCCGCTTACCGAGGTTTGCTCCGTCAAGGTAGCAACACCCTGCAGGCGCGTTTTGTTAAAGTTTGATATTTCATAATCAAAATCAGAAGACCATGTGCCCTTTGTCACGGTAAAGCTTCCGGAATCATCAACAATCGAGATACCGAATGATTTTACGGGTTCCTTGCAGTTGAGCAGTCTGACGGGAATCGTAATTGATGCGTCTTTGTCAACCAACTGAGCATCACAGCTCAAATACGCTCCCGTAATTTCCGTATAGGTTGCGGTAATAACAATATCAGACCTAATATTATCAAACGCCTTATCCCAGCCGGCAAAAACATATCCGCCGCGCGTAGGTGCAGTGGGTGCTGTCGCACTCTTACCCTCAGCTACCGTCTCGGTTTTCAGAGTCGTGCCGTTCCAGTCCTTGAAGGTTACTGTATAGGTTTTTGGAATTACGGGAGTAGTATCCGACACAGCACCTGCGTCGATAGTCGAGCCGTCGGACATTACAAGGATAAGATGTCCCGCATCGTTCACATATGCATTTGAAACACCGATGCCGGAATCGCCCTTCGCGCCCGGTGTACCGCGTTCGCCCTGTTCACCCTTGTCGCCTTTATCGCCTTTATCTCCCTTTGGTCCGACAAGCGATGCAAGCCAATCCTGAAGCGTGCCCTCATAGCCGCCCTCGACCGCAAGCTCATATGCAGACTTGCCGTCTCTGCCGTTTGTGCCGTCTTTACCGTTCGTACCGTCGGCTCCCTTATCTCCACGCTCGCCCTTAGCGCCGACAAGGGTAGTCAGCCAATCCTGAACCGTTCCCTCGTAGCCGCCTGCCACGGCAAGGTCATATGCAGATGCGCCGGTGTCGCCTTTTTTACCCTGAGGTCCTACAAGCGCGGTCAGCCACTCGGACAGCGAGCCGGTAAAGCCCTGCTCACATGCAAGCTCGTATGCCGATTTTCCGTTCGAGCCGTCAGCGCCGTTTGCACCCGTGAGGCTGTGCAGCCAATCGGTGATGCTGCCGGTGTAGCCCTGCTCGCACGCAAGCTCGTATGCCGACTTTCCGTTCGCGCCGCTATCGCCTTTTTCTCCGACAAGTGATGCAAGCCACTCGACAAGAGTACCTGTATAACCGCGGTCGCAGGCGAGTTCATATGCCGACTTACCTGTTCTGCCGGCAAGCGACGCGAGCCACTGCTCCTCGGTGCCTGTGTAGCCGCGATCACAAGCTATTTCGTATGCCGATTTTCCGTCCTTGCCTGCCGAGCCCGCAGCGCCGACAAGCGATGCAAGCCACTGCTGAAGTGTTCCGGTATATCCCTCCTGCTTTGCAAGCTCATAGGCAGATTTTCCGTTCTCACCGCCTACGCCTGCCGCGCCCTGTGCGCCGACAAGCGACGCAAGCCACTCGGGAAGAGTACCGACAAAGCCGTTTTCGACGGCAAGCTCATATGCGGATTTTCCGTTCGCGCCGTCTGCGCCGTCGTCTCCGCGCTCACCCTTCGCTCCGATAAGCGATGTCAGCCACTCGGAGAGCGTTCCCGTAAAGCCGAGATCCTGCGCAAGCTCGTATGCCGACTTTCCGTCCGCACCGTAGCCGCCGACCTCGCCTACGAGAGATGCGAGCCATTCCGCCTCTGTTCCCGTAAAGCCGTTATCGCATGCTATCTCATATGCGGACTTGCCGCTCGCACCGTTCGCGCCCCTGAGCGAATCGAGCCATTCGACGGCGGTGCCGACAAAGCCGTGATCCTTTGCTATCTCGTAGGCAGACTTGCCGTTACCGTCTCCCGATGTTGCTCTCAGTGACTCAAGCCACTCAGCCTCGGTGCCGAAGAAGCCGTTTGCAACAGCTATCTCATATGCCGATCTGCCGTCCCTGCCGTCAGCACCGTCCTTGCCGTCTCTGCCGACGAGCGAAGCAAGCCACTCGTCCTCCGTTCCGGTATAGCCCTTAGCTACAGCTGATTCATATGCCGACCTTCCCGTCGCACCTGTATCGCCTTTTTCACCCTGTGCTCCGTTATCGCCCTTGTCGCCTTTTTCACCCTTGTCGCCTTTTTCGCCCTTGTCGCCTTTTTCACCCTGTGCACCGTCGGCACCGGTGTCACCCTTAGCGCCGACAAGCGATGTCAGCCATTCGATGAGGGTTCCGGTGTAGCCCTGCTCGCAAGCAAGCTCGTAAGCGGACTTTCCGTCAGCGCCGGTATCGCCTTTTTCACCCTGCGAACCGGTCTCGCCCTTCTCGCCTTGTGCTCCGGTCTCACCCTTTTCGCCCTGCGCACCGGTCTCGCCCTTTTCGCCCTGTGCGCCGGTCTCGCCCTTTTCACCCTGTTTTCCTACAAGAGATGCGAGCCAATCCTGCAGCGAACCGTCAAAGCCGGAAGAGAGAGCAAGCTCATATGCGGACTTTCCGTCGGCACCGATTGCCCCGGTGTCGCCCTTATCACCCTTGTCGCCTTTTTCGCCCTGAGCGCCGACCGCTCCGGCTTCACCGACAAGGGATGCAAGCCACTCAGCCTCTGTACCTGTATATCCGTTATCGCAGGCAAGCTGATATGCAGACTTTCCGTTTACGCCGTCAATGCCGTCTTTACCGTCGACACCATCCTTGCCGTCAATACCATCCTTGCCGTCAATACCATCCTTGCCGTCTGCGCCGTCTTTACCGTCTGCGCCGACGAGCGACCCAAGCCACTGCGCAAGAGTGCCGACATAGCCGTTGTCGCAAGCGAGCTCGTAGGCAGATCTGCCGTTTATACCGTCACGCCCTGCGGCAGCGGCTGCGGAAGTGCCGACGAGCGATGCGAGCCAGTCGGTCTCGCTGCCCTTATAGCCGTGAGCGACTGCAAGCTCATAAGCGGATTTTCCGTTTGTACCGTTGGTGCCGTTAACACCTATAAGTGAAGCGAGCCACGATTTGACATCGCCCTTATACCCATTCTCCACTGCCAGCTCATAGGCGGATTTTCCGCTTTCTCCGACCTCGCCGACAAGCGATGCAAGCCACTCCGTCTCGCTGCCCTTGTAGCCGTTCTCGACCGCAAGCTCATAGGCGGATTTGCCGTCCTTACCGTCCGTACCTGCACGACCGTCTGCGCCGTCTTTACCGCACGATCCGAGAAGGAACGTACCTAAGAGCATTGAAGAGACGAGAAGCAATGATGTGAATTTTTTGCTCATGTTTACCTCCGCTTCGATTTAATAACAACATAATATTGATTATGTTGTTAAACGGAGCAGTGGGGCAGCAAAATTATCAGACGAGCGCCGCAAAAATGGTGTCGATATTCTCCTGTGTTTCGCGAAGCACGGCAGATAGGCGCGAAAAAGCTATATTTATGAAAGAAATCTGAACTTTTTCGGAAAAAGCCCTTTACATTTTAGGATTAATTTGGTATACTTAGGGGTGAATATCGAGCATTAGGCGATATCATCAAATTCAAACAACATCATAATCAATATTATGTTGTATTATCACCTATCGCGGCGCTCATAAGGAAATATATGCACCGTCCTCAGACGCACTCTGCACACGCAGAGCCTTTTTTATTTACGGGCAAGCGGGCGCTTTCTCATATAAGACCGATACAGAGATATAAACCGCGCAGGATACTCGGTGCCGCACACCCGACGGCTATTTTATCAGTCCCATATCCTCCATTCTCCGTCTGTGCTCCGCGCCCGAAGAAACGATGTACAGCCGTGTGGTGTTGATGCTGCTGTGACCGAGCACATCGGCGAGCTGCGCGATATCCTTATCCATTTCATAGAACACCCGCGCAAACAGATGTCTGAGATTGTGCGGGAACACCTTATCCGGGCTTATGCCCGCGTCGGCACAGACCGTTTTCATATCCCGCCAGATGTTTGTCCTATCAACGGGAAGCCCGCCCCGCGTAACAAATATCATACTGCGCTCTATCCCATGCTGTTCTGCATAATCAAGCAGCCGATTTCTCAATTCCGGAACCAGAAAAATAACCCGCGCCTTGCCCTTGCAGCGTACAACAGCCTCCCCGCACCGAGCCGCTTCTACGGTGACGAAACGCAGCTCACTGACGCGCATTCCCGTGCTTCCGATTGTCTGCAGTATCAGTCCGAGTCTTGCGCTCCTGCGCTCCGCAGCACGACACAGCCGATAATACTCCTCCCGCGTCAGCTCCGATTCCTCTGCGCAGTACAGCTGCCGCTGAACTCGGATGCCCTTTACATGCAGCTCGTGCCAGCCGAGATGCGAAAACAGACTGCCGAGCGATGCAAGCATGGAGTTAATACTGCGAACGGAATATTTTTCGCACAGCTGCTCCTTGTATGCTATCAGCACATCCTGCATCACGGGTGCGCCCGCGCAGAAGTCGGCAAACATACGCACATCGTGCAGATATTTTCGCACGGTGCATGCGCTCTTTTCCTCGAGCATCAGCTGCTGCTCAAAGCTTCGGATATGCGAATCGGTAATAATTCTCTCATTCATGACTCTGCCTTTACCCGCTCTGCGTTTCCGTGTATAACGGCGCACCGTGTAGCCGGGCGCGAAAGCGGATCCCTTTCGACCTTATTTTGATTTATTCTATTAAAAAAAGCAGCACGGTGACAAGCCGTACTGCTTCTTCTGCTCTGCCGAGCGGAGATAATATTTAATTGACCGATTCTGAAGCGCTGTGTTATGTTGCGATCAGACGGTGTGAACACCGGTCTTCTTGTCTGCGTTCTCGTCTACGTGATATTTCTTAGACTGTCTGCGCTTGAAGAAATCGAGTGCGACCTGACCGAACAGCGCATAGGAAAGGACATCCTCCTCCTGCTCTGCGTAGGGTGCGACCTCCTCACGGAGCTTATCGAGCTCGGGCTGAAGCAGATCCGCGGGGCGGCAGGTTATCTCGGGACGGTCGCCGAGTATCTTCTTCTTGAAATCGGGATCAATGGGTGCGGGTGTTCTGCCGTACTCGCCCGCAACGAGACCGGTGAACTCCTTGGATACCATCTTATAGCGCTCACCGCTGAGAACATTGAACACCGCCTGGGTGCCGACGATCTGAGACGACGGGGTAACAAGCGGGGGATATCCGGCATCTGCACGGACGCGCGGAACCTCGCTGAGCACCTCGGGGAGCAGCTCGCTCTTTCCTGCGTTCTTAAGCTGTGAAACGAGGTTTGAGAGCATTCCGCCGGGCACCTGATATCGCAGTGCATTTACATCGACCTTGAGAACGGTCGGGTCGAGCAGACCCAGCTCGATGTACTTCTCGCGCAGCTTTGCAAAGTGAGCGCGAACCGGCTCAAGAGCCTCAAGCGAAAGTCCGGTATCGTAGGGCGA
Source organism: uncultured Eubacteriales bacterium (assembly GCA_900545935.1). GTDB lineage: Bacteria > Bacillota > Clostridia > Oscillospirales > CAG-272 > UMGS911. Next base: position 7,858 of record URAP01000007.1, on the reverse strand, counting down.
GTCGGCGAGTGCAGCAACCATCGACTCTGTGGGAGGCTGGCTCGTTCCGAGCGCAAGCGGGGAAATAGCGGTATCAATGATATCAACGCCCGCCTCGATTGCCTTGAGCAGCGTCATCGAAGCAAGCCCCGTCGTGTAGTGCGTGTGCAGCTCGAGAGGCAGGTCTACCTTCGCCTTGATAGCCTTGACCAGTTCCTCTGCGGCAAAGGGGGTAAGCAGACCCGCCATATCCTTTATGCAGATGGAGTCTGCGCCCATGTCGGCAATAGTCGCCGCGTATTCTGCAAATGCCTCGCAGGTGTGAACGGGGCTTGTGGTATACGAGATAGCGACCTGAACATGTCCGCCCTCGCGCTTTGTAGCGTCGATAGCGGTCTTGAGGTTGCGGGGGTCGTTCAGCGCATCAAAGATACGGATAATGTCGATGCCGTTAGCAACCGACTTCTGTACGAAATATGCGACAACATCGTCGGCGTAATGACGGTAGCCGAGGATGTTCTGACCGCGGAAAAGCATCTGGAGCTTGGTATTCTTAACCGCATCACGGATAACGCGGAGTCTCTTCCACGGGTCCTCGCCGAGAAAGCGCAGGCATGCATCGAAGGTTGCACCGCCCCATGCCTCGAGAGAATGGTAGCCGACCTTGTCCATAGCGCCGAGCACGGGAAGCATATCCTCGGTGGTCATTCTTGTAGCAATAAGAGACTGATGCGCATCGCGCAGACCGGTCTCGCAGATCTTGATCTTTTTGTTCTGTGCCATGAGATTGATTCCTTTCTGAAAAATCGCTTACTTTCCGAAGGTGGCGAGCAGCACACCGGCTGCGACCGCCGATCCGATAACTCCGGCTACATTCGGTCCCATCGCATTCATGAGCAGGAAGTTAGAGGGATCCTCCTTCTGTCCTACCGTCTGAGAAACGCGCGCCGCCATAGGAACAGCTGAAACGCCTGCCGAACCGATAAGCGGGTTGACCTTGCCGTGAGTCAGGAAGCACATGAGCTTTCCGAGCAGCAGACCGCCGACCGTCGAGAGCGCAAATGCGGCAACGCCGAGAACGAGGATCTTGATGGTCTGCATGGAGAGGAAGTTATTCGCATTCGCAGTACCGCCGACCGATACTCCGAGAAGGACGGTCGTGATGTTGATAAGCTCGTTCTGGACCGTCTTTGACAGACGCTCAGTAACGCCACTGACATTAAAGAGATTGCCGAGCATGAGGAAGCCGACAAGAGGTGTAGCCGACGGAACAATAAGGCTGACAACAAGAGTAACGACTATCGGGAAGAGAACGATCTCGATCTTCTTGACCGTTCTCGGACGCTCCATGTGAATGGTGCGCTCGCGCTTAGTCGTAAGCGCCTTCATCAGCGGAGGCTGAATGACGGGGATAAGCGCCATGTAGGAATATGCCGCGATGGCGATAGCTCCGAGAAGGGTAGGCGCAAGAATCTTTGTAACGAGGATCGCGGTAGGACCGTCCGCACCGCCGATTATGCCGATAGCGGAGGCAGCCTCGGGCGAGAAGCCGAGTGCGAGCGCGCCGGTGAATGCCGCGAAAACGCCGAACTGAGCGGCAGCGCCGAGCAGCAGCGACTTAGGGTCTGCGATAAGGGGAGCAAAATCGGTCATTGCGCCGACACCCATAAAGATTATCGACGGGTAGATTCCGAGCTTGACTCCGAGATATATCAGATCGAGCAATCCTCCGTTATGCAGCACCGCTCCGAAGTCGACCGTATCTCCGAAAAAGAATTCGGAATGGAACAGGTTGGCACCCGGCAGGTTTGCAAGCAGCATGCCGAATGCTATCGGCAGCAGCAGCAGAGGCTCGAACTTCTTGACAACGGCGAGATAGAAGAGCACGCCGATTATCACCCACATGGCGATATACTTCCATGCGGGCGTGTCACCGATCATCATCTGACTGATGCCGGTGGTATTTAAAAAATTCTGTATCGTTTCAAGCATGGCAGATTACCGTTCTTTCACGAGACCGCAGTTACTGAATAGTAATGAGTACGTCGTCGATCTTGACAGCGTCGCCCTGCTTGCAGAGAACGCCCGTAACCTTGCCGTCGCGGGGTGCGAATATCTCGTTCTCCATCTTCATTGCCTCGAGCAGGCAGACCACATCGCCCTTCTTTACCGCGTCGCCTACACCGACATTGACCTTAACGATAGTGCCCTGCATAGGAGCCTTGATGGGATCACCTGCGCCTGCTGCGGGTGCAGGAGCGGGAGCTGCCGCGGGTGCGGGTGCTGCGGTCGGTGCTGCTGCGGCTGCGGGAGCTGCGGTCGAGCCGACCTCTTCAACCTCTACTGCGTAGGATACGCCGTTAACCTTAATATTGAATGTTCTCATATCAGTCTCTTCCTTTCACGGAATAAATATTTTTAATATACCGTTCGCTCCTGCCGTCACCGTATATGCGCTGATGTATGAAGCGTTCGGATCTGTCTTGCTCTGCGTCTGTGCCGCACATGCGGCATAAAACTCTATCTCGCGCGGCGGAAATTAACAACGCGGAATGCGGGAGCGGAGGCATTGCCCTGCTCTGCTGCTTCGGCATCAAGATACGCCGCTACCGCTGCGGTAATTGCCGCGGCAAGTGCGCCGTTATCGTCGGAGCCGACATCAGATGCCGCAGGTGCAGCCTCGGGTGCGGGCGATGCATCGACCGCTGCGTGCTGCTTTCTGTTCGGTATCGTATAGAAGAACAGACGGAAGAGCAATAGCACGACCATCAGTATCACGAGCACGGCAAAGACCGTACCGAGACCGAGGAGTGTTGTTTGCAGTCCGAGAGCCATTCGCTCGCCCATGGGGGCGGTGTTCGTCAGGCTGTCGGCAGCCGCTGTTGTGACCTCTGTGACCATTATCTGTGTCCTCCGATCATCTGAATTCCTTGACAGCCGCCGCTATGCGTGCACGAAGCTCTGCGGGAGCGATAATATCATCTATCTCGCCCTCCATAGCAGCCTCGCCCGTGCCGCCATGCATTTCCTTCCACTCGGCGATGCGCGCGCTGCGAGCCTCACGCGGGTCTGCGGCTGAGTCTATCTCGTCGCCGTACATAAACTGAACCGCTGTCTCGGGAGTGATAATGCTGATATCCGCACCCTCAAGAGCGAGGCAGATATCCGAACCGATAGCACGGGAGCCGAGCAGCACGGATGCCGTACCGTAGGCTCTGCCGGTGATAACGGTAACATGTGTGTTATTCGACTCTGCGTAGGTCGTTGCAAGACGCGCCATTCTTGTAGATGCACGCTCGATCTCGGTATACGAGGTGGTGTCAAAGCCCGCCGTATCGACGAGAGTCACGACCGGAATATCAAGCGAAGCGGCAAGCGCTACAAATGCATATGCTTTACCTGCGGCACGCTCTGAGAGATATCCATCATGGTGGCCGGGGTTTGAAGCAACGATGGCAACGGTATCGCCGCAGATGCGTCCGATTACGGTGAGCAGCTCGGATGCATAGCCCGGCTTGCTCTCGAAATATTCACCGTCATCGCATATCTCGGCAATAACGCCGTGCGCATCGTATGCGGGATCCTTCATGATATCCGCAACACGTGCGGTGCTGCGATTGTAATCGTCGTTTGTCTCACCTGCGGGATATGAAATGAAGCCGAGCAGACGTATTACCTCTGCGATAGCCTTGTCAAGCGACGGGCAGAGCATTGCGACCTCGCCGCGGAGCGCCGCCGCATGTGCGGTTCCGAGCTCGGGAGCCGGGATCCCGTCCTCCTCGAGTGCATCGCGCGCAATATAGGGGGGATTTACATAAAAGTCGGAATCCTCGGTAGCTATTACAACGTCGAACATCTCGGCTATTACCGCAAGTCCGCCGGTGCAGCTGCCGCAGATAACGGCGATGCGCGGTCCGTGTCCGCCCTTTGCGGCGACAGCACGCATGATCTTGCCGTAGCCCGCAAGCGCGGAAACACCGTCCTCGAGGCGAGCGCCGCAGCTATTGAAGAAGCCGACAAGAGGTGCATTCTCGTCGCAGCTGCGATTGATAAGTGCAACTATCTTTTCGGCGGAGACTGCGGTGATTGCTCCGTCGTTATCCTCGCCGTCCTGCGCAAATGCGTACACGAGCGTGTCCGCGACCGCACCGTAGCCGGTGAGTGTATTGCTGAGAATATGTCTGCCGGAGCCGTCACGATAACCGCGATACGCGCCGAGCTCTACAAAGCTGGCACCGAACAGTCCGCGCATAGCAGCCATTGCGGCGCTTGACTCAGACTTCTTCTGCGGGAGGGTGTCAGCCGTACGGGTCTCGCCCGATACAGTCTTGATTTCTTCCATCTTTTACGGATCTTCCCTTCTGAAATTATCGGCTCTACGGCATTGCTTCGTCCGCATAGTGCGATGCACGCACCTGCGAGAATAACAATACCGCTGCCTGTCCGGGAGAAGAGTTCACCACTTTTCCCCCATTTTAATTTTACTATGCTTTGATTATAAACCTTAATTATTAAAAAGTCAATCGTATTTCGGAGATTTAGCGAGATTATTCCGCTCGCGAGAGCGACTTTTTTGCTCGCGCAAGGTCTTTTGTCGATTTTTAAGTCAGCAATAGTCTCAGCCGTTCTGCCCGAGAAAGACTCCCTATTATAAAGTTTTCGCCGGGCCTTTTTCAAAAGGCCGCGTTCCCCCTCTCCGCGTACCCCTCGCATCCCCCGCGTTCTCTGCGTCCTCGTCGAGATAGCGGCGAGCCTGGGTTGTAAACAGCTCGCAGTAGTGCCCGCCGAGCTCAATAAGTTCGCGGTGAGTTCCCTGCTCGACTATCTCACCGTTCATGAGTACGATTATTTTATCTGCAACGGTGGCACTCGAGAGACGATGCGATACGAATATCGTGGTCTTACCGCGGCGCAGCGCGTCGAACTGGTCGAATATCTGCTGCTCTGCGATAGCGTCGAGCGAAGCGGTAGGCTCGTCGAGGATCATAATATCTGTATCGCTGTAAAAGGCGCGGGCAACGGCGATCTTCTGCCACTGACCGACGGACGGCTCTATGCCGTTCTCCTCAAACCAACGCATGAGCGGTGTGTCGTAGCCGTCGGGCAGCGCACGTATGAATGCATCGGCACTGCTCTCCTCCGCAGCCCTATGCACCTTCTCGCTGTCTGTCGGCACGCTGATATCGCCAAACGCCACGTTCTCGCTGACCGAAGCCGCGTAGCGCCCGAAATCCTGAAAGATTATACCGTACAGCTTATACAGCTCGCCGACATCGTACTCACGTATATCGCGTCCGTCGAGCAGCACCGTGCCTTCGGTCGGGTCGTACAGACGCGTCAGCAGCTTGATCAGCGTTGTTTTTCCGGCACCGTTCAGACCGACGAGCACAACCGTCTCTCCCGGCTCGATAGTGAGGTTGACCTTCTTAAGCACATCCCTCTCGGTGCCGGGATAGCGGAACGAAACACCGCGAAGCTCTATGCGGTGTCCGCAGTGGCGCTGCGGCTTTATCGGTTGCGGCAGACTCGGTACAAGAGTGGGCTTTTCGTTCATAAAATCTATCATATTGTCGATAAACAGCGTTCCCTCATAGATTCCCGCCGTCGTTGCGATTAGAGCGGAAATTCCCGCCGAGATAGACATCAGCGCGCCGGTATAGAGCGAATAATCGCCGACCTTATAATCTCCGGAATACACGCCGCGCGCAATAAAGATGAACAGAAAGCAGTTTACTGCGGCGGTCAGCAATGTTACCGCTATATGCAGTAATCCCTCTCCGACGTACATCTTTTTCAGCCCCGCAAAATAGCTGCCGTACACCTTTTTATATCGCTCTATAAAGTTGTCGTACAGTCCGAATATCCGCAGCTCCTTGACCATATCCTTGTCGGTCAGGAGCGAGGAATAGTAGCTCATCTTGCGTCTGTCCTTCGAGTGGAAGCGCAGATAGAACACATTCTTTTTCCGATAAACAAAGTTGATTATCGCCGACGGTATGCTGACAAGGACAATGACAAGCGGTGCAAACGGGCTTATCGCCCACAGCACGGCGATAAACGAAACCATACTGATTACGGTGCTGACGATGGAAAAGTTTGAGTTAAGTATCTGAAGCGGGCGATGCCCTGCCTCTCGGCTCGCATTCTCGAGTTTTTCGTAAAACTCGGGGCGATCAAAGCTCGCGACATCGACCTCACGCGCCTTGTTCATTATCTTCATATTGACATTATTGGCGACAAGCTCGCCGGATATGCTCGTAACGATATTATTCACGCGCGAGGCTACCGCCTGAACGAACGATATGCCGAACGAGAGTATAATGAACGTGAGCACCGTTCCAGGCACCGTTCCCGCCGCCTCAGCGACCGACGGATATGCCTCGGACAGTCCGTTGAGTATACGCGCACCGACAAGCGCCGAGACTATCGGCAGAACGCCGTCGAGCAGTGCGAGCAGTACCATGACGAACAGTATCCAAGGTCCGGTATCCCAAACTATGCGATAGATATAGAGCATGCGTGAGAAAAATTTTCCGAGTGTTCTGCGCAGATATGCCGGGAGCTCCTTTATGCTCTTCGGCTTCGGCTCGCGCAGCTTTCCGTTCGGGTCCTGCCCGAACGGAGGCGGTCCTCCGGGTCCCATGGTTTTGTCCTCCGTAAAACAGTTAATTAGTTAAGTATATGATTTTGAATCAAGGGACCTCGCACAGCGAAGTCCCTTGAGTACGCCGCTTATTTTATACTCATTGTGTGACGTGGGTATATAGACATTTTAAATTGTTTGCAAACATGCCGCGTGCCGCCCGGCACCGTATCTTAACGATGCATGCCCGCGCGCCCCGAAATGCAGAACAATACAACTCGGATATGCGACTTACGCAGCTCAGACGTTGCAGCCCTCGCTGTAATCCATACTGAGCAGAGTTACGGGGGCGACATCCTCCTCTATCTTAGGGAAGCGTCCTACCTTCTCGTAGAAACGATTATCTATACGATCGTCGTTTACCTTAGAAACCTCGCCGATAAGCACCGTGCCGCCCTCAGCCCAGAAGCTGTGATAGCAGCCGGGAAGCAGAGTTATGCTCTGTCCGGGCTTGACTCTGACCTCTGTTCCCGCAGGAACAAAGTAGTTTCTGCCGTCCATGCTGACCTGAACGGGAGTATCCGCAAAGTCCTCGTTTTCGTCTGCGTTGTAGAGCTTAACTACAAGATCGGCACCGCCGCGATTGATGATATCCTCCATCTTCATACGGTGGAAGTGATAAGGTGTGACCTGATTCTCCTCGGTGATGAGCATCTTTTCCGCATAGGGCTTTGTGTACTTATCCATGCCGTAGTTACCGTTGCGGATAGTAAACATGAGCAGTCCTATCTTGTGATAGTCGCCGCTGCCGAAGTCGGTAATATCCCAGCCGAGCATGTTATCGCGAATCTCGTCATACTCCGGGTCGTTTGCGACCTTAGCCCACTCCTCGGGAGTCCAACGTGCAAACGGCGGAAGCAGGAAGTTCATCTTGTCCGCGAATGCGAGTGCATCAACTATAATCTTATTGATTTCCGAGCGTTTCATTTTGTTATCTCCTTATATATCAGGTGTAATAAAGAACATACCTATATGTATATATTAACACATCAGAGGCGCATTTTCAATAGTAATTTTCAAACAAAGTATAATTTTCCCTGATTTTCGCAGTATATTGTCGAAAAAACAACCCTCATTGCCTTGAAACCAATAATAACAGCATTTAAAATGCACATTAGAAGGAAGTAATAAGACATTTTACCGCAAAATATAGAATCCGCATTGCGTCAGCATATAAAAATCGGGCGCCGGCAGCAGCTTAAAGTCCTTCACCGACGTCCGATCATTCTACTGTTA